>JANWZG010000001.1 GCA_025054735.1 Cyanobacteriota bacterium
GTTGGACAGTTATCTAGCTGGTTTGGGACTAGACTCTGGCTGGCTGGTGATCTTTGACCAGCGATCGGGGGTGCCGCTGATCGCCGACCATACAACGACTGAAGCGGCAGTCACACCCAGCGGTAGGGCAGTGGTAGTAATTCGGGGATAGGACTGACAGCGAAAAGACGGGCAGCCTGCTTGCGTAATAATGGTGCTGTAGAGATGGGTGCTTATGCTTGTGTCTTGGTTTGAACCATGGCGGATTTGGTACTAGTTGGGGGAGGGCATAGTCATGCGATTGTCCTCAAGCTGTGGAGTATGAATCCCTTGCCGGGAGTGCAGCTTACGCTGATCAGCGATGGGGTGCAAACGCCCTACTCTGGCATGTTACCAGGGTATATTGCTGGCTATTACAGCGCTGAAGAGTGCCACATTGACCTACAAACCTTAGCAACGGCTGCTGGGGCAAGGTTGATTTGCGATCGGGCGATCGGGTTAGATTTAGCCAACCAGCAGGTAATTTGTGCTCATCGCCCTGCCATTAGCTTTGATGTAGTGTCCATTGACATTGGCAGCACACCCAATACCCTGACTGTACCCGGAGCCAAAGACTATGCAATTCCTGTTAAACCCATCGCCCAGTTTTTGCATCATTGGCAAGCGCTACTGGCCAACCTATCCGATGAAGCGGGTTTAACCCTTGGCATTGTGGGTGGGGGTGTAGGCGGGGTGGAACTGGCACTAGCAATGCAGGCTAGGTTGGGTAAGCTCTATCAACAGGCTGGACGATCGTCAGATGCCCTCACCATTCACTTGTTTCAGCGGGGCGATCACCTCGTGCCCGATCGCCACCCTCGCATTGGTCGCCGTCTCTACCAAGTTCTTGTGGAGCGCTGCATCCATGTTCATCTCCATGCAACTGTTACTGCGCTCACTTCCCCGTCTTCCCATGCCCCTATCCACGTGGTCTGCGAATCTGGCCTAACAGTGGCCTGCGATCGCCTGTTTTGGGTCACCCAGGCAGTAGCAGCTCCTTGGCTGCAAACCTCTGGTCTGGCAACGGATGATCAGGGTTTCATCCAAGTCAACGATCATCTGCAATCCATCTCCCATGCTTGCGTGTTTGCTGCGGGTGACATTGCTACCATGGTCAATCATCCCCGTCCTAAGGCTGGTGTCTTTGCGGTTCGGCAGGGCCAGCCCTTGTTCCACAATCTGCGCCATGCGCTACTGTGTAAACCCCTACGGACTTTTATTCCCCAACGTGATTTTCTAGCCTTGGTGGGTACGGGGGATGGACGGGCGATCGCCCTCCGTAATGACATGGCATCACCACCGTCTGCCCTGCTCTGGCGCTGGAAGGACTGGATCGATCGCCGCTTCATGGCCAAATTCACAGACTTGAAGCCAATGGCTATGGGGAGTTCAGAAGTCAGAGTGCATGGCATGGGACATCAACTCCGCGCTCCTAACTCTGCATTTCCATCGCCAATGTATTGTGCTGGTTGTGGATCTAAGGTGGGAAGTGATAGTTTAGGGCGATCGTTGACCCGGTTGCGGCAAGAATATCCTGATTGGGGCGACTCCCCAGACGTGTTAATTGGGCTAGATGCCCCCGATGATGCCGCTGTGGTACAGGTGCCCTTGGGTAAGGTGTTGGTGCAGACGGTGGATCATTTCCGTGCACTGATCACCGATCCCTTTTTGCTGGGACAGATCACGGTCAACCATTGCCTGAGTGACCTGTTTGCCATGGGGGCCGAGGCCCATAGCGGGCTGGCGATCGTCACCCTTCCCTACGGATCACCCCGACAGCAGGAAGAGACCCTGTTCCAACTGTTGGCAGGAATTCTCAAAGCCTTACGCTACAACAACGCTGCTCTAATCGGCGGCCACACCACTGAGGGCGAAGAACTGGTTGTTGGTCTTGCCTGCAATGGCTTTGCTGAACCGCACCATCTATGGCGCAAGTCTGGCCTGCAACCTGGCCAAACCCTAATTCTCACCAAGGCTGTGGGTACAGGAACCCTATTTGCGGCTAATATGCGCCTGCAAGCCAAGGGATGCTGGATTGAGGCGGCTATTGAGTCGATGCTACTTTCCAACCAAGAAGCTGCTGCCATCCTACGTCGGCATGGAGCTTCCACCGGCACGGATGTCACTGGCTTTGGGCTGCTAGGTCATTTACTAGAGTTAGTCCGTGCTTCCCAGGTTGCTGTCCGTCTTGATGTGGAAGCTGTCCCTGTCCTAGCGGGTGCCCTTACTACTGCCCAGCGGGGCATTCTCAGTTCCTTACATCCCCAAAATCAGCAGGCTGCTCGTACTATCACTGTTCCAGACTACATTGAGCAGCATCCCCATTTTCCCCTGTTGTTTGACCCCCAAACGTCTGGCGGTCTCCTTGCGGCTGTTCCTGCCGATCGCACCACTGCTTGCCTTGCGGATCTACATGCTGCTGGCTATCCTGCGGCAACGGCGATCGGCCAAATCTGTGAGCTAGCAACCATCTCTGATGGTTCCATGGTTCAGGGGTCAACTCTCATCGTTTTTTAAACTTCTCTAGCAAGACCAGCCAAAGAAACGGTGAGTCTTCAACTAAGTAGCGCCGCCACAGCCGCTTAGGCTCGTGAGCAAGCCGATAGACCCACTCCATACCCAGGTTACTTATCCACTTGGGCGATCGTGGCTTTTCTCCGGCCTCAAAGTCAATGGTGGCCCCAATGCCCATAAAAATCCTAACCGTCGTGAACCGATGATGGTATTTGGCAATCCACTTTTCCTGTTTGGGCGAGCCAACTCCCATTGCTAGCACTGTTGCCCCAGACTGGTTGACTATATCGATGATGCGATCGCATTCTGTCTCACTTTTTTCAAACCCAAAGGGTGGAGAATAGGCCCCAATGACAATATCACGTCCGATTCTACGGTTGATTTTTTCCTGTGCTCGCTTAGCAACACCCTCTGCTGCTCCCGCTAAAAAAATGCGAATATCCTCATTGTGACGGTGGTAGTTGCAAAATGCTGGAAAAATGTCAGATCCAGAAAGCTTTTCGCGAATAGGGGTGCCTAAAAAGCGGGACGCGAAGATAATCATCATGCTGTCACAGGTGCTGTAGTCAGCCAGTTTATACGCCTCACGAAACTCAGCATCCTTACGGAGGCGCATGATGTGATCCACGTTGGGTGTAAACACAATGCCGCGATCGAGGGACTGCAAAAATTCTGTCATTGTCAGGTTATCAATTTCAGTACCCAGGATGTTGACTCTCGGACGGCGAATTGATGCCATAGGCAGATTCTCTAAATGATGAAAGCTCTTTGAAATGCAAAGGATTTGGTCAGTAACCAATGCCCGGATTATACCGTGTTCAATGTCTGTCACCTCTTGAACTCGGAAATATCCAAGTTAAGCCTCTCAAAGCCCTACTGCTCTCATGTTCATTGCCGAAAGCTGAAGGTATAGCCTGCGTAGGTGTTACCTTCATATAACACAATCAGCCACACTTGGGGGTCAAACTCCATCGGATACGCCTCGCGATCGAGCATCGTCCCGGTATCCCCCTTGATCTGAGACAGCCGACAGTAGGGAACCCCAACGATCGCCTGTACCGTCTGCTTAGAATTTGGTGATGCCATCGTTAGCAACTGGGAGAGCTGATGGCGAGACAGTACAGCTCCTGAGCGAATGGTCTCTCGGCATGTTTCCTGCCTAGCGCTGGTCAAGCGCCAGCCTGACCCGATCGTAGACAGACCAAACTGGTGCACTAGCAATGCCAAGCCTGCCAACAGAAATGCCCCAGCTAGCCAGAACTCTGGTTGCACCTTAGTCGCTCTATGGCTCATTCGTGAAGTCCTCGATGTGGAAACTAATCTGTGCTACTGAGAGCAAATCATGGAAGGACAAGCCATGCACGATCGCTCCTACTCAGATGATCCCCTATTGTATAGTACATTTGTTTTGAATAAGTCAAAAATTCTTGCGGATCTACATATTGCCTTATCGATTAGAGGGGTTGCCTATGGCTAAAGGTGCTGATCGACAGCAGCAGCGACTGTGTATGGCATGAGATGTTCCCCTGATTATCGAGCAAGATGGTCTAGGGCAACAGTTGAATTGAGATAGTCCAAGTTATATAGTCAAGGGTCAATTTTCCGGTGGCAAGTTACGCAAGGTATCTTCTAACTGGGCAATAGTGGGCAAGCTCCCCTGCAATCCCTCTGGCAGTGCATCTCGCAGTTGATAAGTGGAAACTCCGATCGGCTTGGCTATATCTCGCAATGCATATTCAACGATGGTTCGATCCTTTGTACGGCAGAGGATGATGCCGATCGTCGGTTGGTCTTCTGGTTGCCGCAACAAATCGTCAACGGCAGAAATGTAGAAATTCATCTTGCCAGAAAACTCTGGTTCAAACTCTGCCACCTTTAAGTCCACCACCACATAACAATGCAGCCGGACATGGTAGAAGAGCAAATCCAAACGGTATTCACGATTGCTGACCTGTAGGGGATACTGACTGCCCAGAAAGGCAAACCCTACGCCTAGTTCCAGCAAAAAGTCTCGGATGCGATCTACCAATGCCCGCTCAATATCCCGTTCTTGGGCCTCATTCCCCAAATCTAGAAAATCAAAGGTGTAGGGATCCTTAAGGACTTCTTGCGCCAGTTCCGATTGAGGTGCAGGCAAGGCACGATCGAAGTTAGTAATCGCCCCACCCCGCCGCTCATACAAGTTGCCATCTAGTTGATAGGTAAGGGTTTTACGACTCCATCCATGCTGAATCGTCTGTTGTATGTACCACAAGCGTTCCTCAGTTCCCTTCACCGCTTCTAGGATCCGCACATTGTGCCCCCAGGGAATTAGTGCAACAGTCTGTTGCACAATCTGCTCATCGGGGTAAGCTTCGGCCAGCGATCGCATGTAATGCAGATTACGGGACGAAAACCCCTTGATTGTAGGAAACGCCCGTCGCAGATCAACTGCCAAGCGATTAATAACTTGACTGCCCCACCCCTGCTGCTGTTGTCGTTGCAAAATCTCTCGCCCAATTTGCCAGTAGAGCAGAATCAATTCTCGATTAACTGCTAGTGCTGCTCGCACCTGAGCGCTGTGAATTTTCTGCTTAAGGTCGTTCAACAGGTTTTCATAGTCCTGGAAGGGCAGGTCAGTCATGGTGTGTTGTCGATTCGGCAGAGATCCTTGATATTGGAATGTTGGCCTTTTTCTAGTGAGCTTATCGGGCTATTCAGTCACGTTGAGTGAGCAGTCAATCACCTATTCATAAAGAAAATAAAAAATTTGGTTACAAAAATTCATTAATTTGTCTTACAATTGTGGCTACCGACTCAAACAGTTCGGTAACCATTCATAACTTGTTCATTTGTACTTGTACTTGGACTTATAGATTATGACCACTGCAATTTCCCAGCGCCAAAGCGCTAACCTGTGGGAGCAGTTTTGCAACTGGGTCACCAGCACCAACAACCGCCTGTATGTAGGCTGGTTTGGTGTCATCATGATCCCCACCCTGCTGACTGCCACCATCTGCTACATCATCGCCTTCATTGCTGCACCTCCCGTAGACATCGACGGCATTCGTGAGCCTGTCGCTGGCTCCTTGCTCTATGGCAACAACATCATCTCCGGTGCAGTTGTACCCTCCAGCAACGCCATCGGCCTCCACTTCTACCCCATCTGGGAAGCAGCCAGCCTCGACGAATGGCTCTACAACGGCGGCCCCTACCAGCTCATCATCTTCCACTTCCTCATCGGCGTATTCTGCTACATGGGACGTGAGTGGGAACTGAGCTACCGCCTCGGTATGCGTCCTTGGATCTGCGTTGCCTACAGTGCACCTGTAGCCGCAGCCACTGCCGTATTCCTCATCTACCCCATTGGTCAAGGCAGCTTCTCTGACGGTATGCCCCTAGGTATTTCCGGTACCTTCAACTTCATGCTGGTATTCCAAGCAGAGCACAACATCTTGATGCACCCCTTCCACATGCTGGGTGTAGCAGGTGTATTTGGCGGTTCCTTGTTCAGTGCGATGCACGGTTCCTTGGTAACCTCCTCCTTGGTACGTGAGACCACCGAGAACGAGTCTCAGAACTACGGTTACAAGTTCGGGCAAGAGGAAGAGACCTACAACATCGTTGCTGCCCATGGCTACTTTGGTCGTCTAATCTTCCAGTATGCCAGCTTCAACAACAGCCGCAGCTTGCACTTCTTCTTGGGTGCATGGCCTGTCATCGGCATCTGGTTCACCGCTCTGGGCATCAGCACCATGGCGTTCAACCTGAACGGGTTCAACTTCAACCAGTCCATCATTGACTCTCAGGGTCGTGTGGTAGCTACCTGGGCAGACATTATCAACCGTGCCAACCTGGGTATGGAAGTGATGCACGAGCGCAATGCTCACAACTTCCCCCTAGATTTGGCTGGTGCTGAGGCTGCTCCTGTAGCTCTGAGCGCTCCTCAAATCAATGGCTAATTGAGCTGATTCGGTAGTTTGCGTAGCGCCTCCTACGGGGGCGCTTTTTGCTGTTAAGAATTGAGGAGTTCCATGATGTATTTCCGCTTATGGATGCTAGAAGACTTTGCTATGCCATTTCAGTCTGGGTGGTATGGTATTTGAAGCACAATAGGCGGGATGCTAATACCTTTGTGATGATGGTAAACCGCCTGAGATCTCACGATCGCCGAGGGGTAACTATCTGATTATCTGAGCTATCTAAGTGCAGACCGTGAAGCAGTAATTGCTGAGTTTGTGGCCTATATCCGCATGTTTATTTGGCAATCCGTATATTTGTTTGGAGGTAGTTTGCTGTCTAGGACGATCGCCGCACAGCTAACGCTCCTCTAATAGCAGCTTGCTGAATTGATTTTGGCTTTGGCTTGGGTGCTGGCTGTTTCAGAGCCGATGGTTTCATGGCGAAACCTGTTAACCCACCAATAACTAAAAGATAGGTGGGGTTAAGCATAGCGTTCTGGAGACAGTCGATCGTGTAGAGTAGTAGCCCTACAGCTAGGAAAACAACCGGGGCAATGTCTGGCCTCATCCAGGTGCGAGCTGGATATTTCCAGCAGATAGCCCAAATTGGAACTAGCATAGTTCCTAAAAAGCTCACTAGGCCAACAATGCCATTCATGCCAAAGGCAATGATCCACAAACTGTCTTGAACGGCTCGTTTACCATCCTCTGGACGAATCGTTGTTGAGCGATCCCATCCACCCCAGCCAAATAGGATTTGTTTGCGGGCATGGTCAACTAATACCTCTTCATTATTAAAGCGATACGCTAGGGATTGAATGCGATCGGGTGGAAAAATATTAGACAGATAGTCGATCAACTGGTCTGTGAAGTAACTTTCTGTCATCGTGTTGGTGTAGAGATAAACGCAAATAGCAATAATGATGACAAATACCAACAAACCTGTTTTGAGAAACCTACCCGTGCCCATGATGATCAAACCTAGGAGTAATGACACGTAGGCTCCAGTTGATTTCAACAGCACGAAGGTGAGGCTAAGTGCCATCACCAACCACTTGGTTTCAATGTAGAAGAGTTTTTTACCTAGGGTTTTTGACTGCAATAGCCAGATTCCTGCTAAGGTGGCAATCATCATCCAAGCCCCCACAGCTAAACCGTGGGACATAAACACAGTGGGTCGAAAACCTCCGTAGCGGATGGCCTGACTAAAATCTCCAGATGCATGGGCACCGTAAACAATTCTGTGGAGTTGAGGGCTAAGGCGCACTTCAAACAGACAGAATGGAATGTACACCACACCGCCAATAAAAATGCCTACGGCTATATCCTTGAGTCCCTGTAGGTTACTGAGGTAAAGACGGCCTAGCAGGTAAGGTACTCCCCAGGAAATAGTTTGAGCGATGACTGCGGATACGCCATCATATGCTCCCAGTCCATTGACGATCGAGGTCACAAATGGGCAGAACCACCACACAAGTATTGGAATATCTAACAGTCCAGGCTTGAAGGTGCTAAACCGTCCTGGATCAAAGAGCATGATGGCGACTAACGCTGCGTAAATGGTAGCGGATGCCTTGCTGTAGTCTGGTAGGCCAGGTAGAGAGCGAGCGATTTCTGGGAGAAACAACCAGGCAGCAATGATGCCAATAACTAACGCTCGCCTAGGTGGATATTGCTGAAATAGGAAAATGAAGAATGGTAACCATGCCACTATCACTAAGACTGCGATCGCATTAGGGCTACCAAATGGGTTAGTTGGAATAACAAAGCCACCCATGAACAGTTCTGATGAAAATAGCAGATCGACTGAAGGCTGGCCACGAATGGGTGCATGAACAACCTCACAGCAACCCTAACGCTTATCAATCTGAATTGTCCATAGTTTTTATCAGGTTTCACTTAATCAGGTTTCAATTGACAGCAGTTCGTGTTACAACAATGACCGCACTGAGTGAAGAGGTTGTCAGTTGTGAGCGATCAGTCGAATACCTTCAAGCAGTTATCGATGGTGGTATCGGGTTTTAGTCGTGGAGTTGTGTTTGCTGACATTATTCAGGATTGGTTTACCTTTTTGGGTGGCAAGCCCGGTGAGGTGGTTGTTGTCGATAGTGGCAGTGACCTCGCGACCCAAGCAATTTATTGGCAATTGTTCCAAAACAAGGTGATTGACAAGCTGCACATTGTTCGTGGCCAACATGATTCGGGCGATCGCAACCAAGCAGATCGCCAAGACTATATGGCAGTTGCAATTTCTAACAAACCCTATGTGCTGTTGTTTGGGCTAGACACTATTCCCCAGCGCCAAGGCTATGACTACTGGTTCGATGAGGCTATTAACAATCTTGATCGTGACGGCGTATTCGCAGTGAGTGCTGCTGAAAAAAACCTCACCAAGCATAGTGATGCCTGGGATCACTGGTACTACAGTACAGACAGTAACCCTGCGTTTATGGTGCTGAAGCGCAGCATGTTTATGGCAGCGCACCATGAGTTTGCTAGTAATTTCATCCTTTCTGGCTTCAAAGGAGATAACCCAGCCACAGCGATCAATCCAGAGCGATCATTCAGAGACGTGGCTTTCGCCCAATACTGTAAGACTCACAACCTGCTGACACTGTGCAGGGCAACAACTCCAGACTGGCAGCCATTTTTGGCGCGACCTGCTGACGATCGCCTACAGCAGATAGGCAATACAAGGGCTAGCTAAAATGTTTGTAATGAGGACTTAAGTCCTCACGATGAGCCTTTACAGAAACTAGGTAACTACTCATCCTATGGCCATACGGTCACCTATTGCCGTTTACTGGATCACGGGCAGTACGTACCCATTTGGTTTGACGGCGCACCAGAAATTTAGCGTAGAGGGGAATTTTCCAAAGGATGTAGCCGGGAATGCTCAAGAGCAGACCGGGCGGAAGCAAGCTGCGCCCAAATATTGCCCAAGCTCCCAAAATGGCAAGACTGAGGCATAAACCTTGGATAATCATAATGACAAAGGGAAGCCAAATTCCTAATGGCGTGACTAGGGCAGTCAATAGAGTTAGACCTAACCAGAGTAAAACCAGCAATGACAGGGGCGGGACGGCTAAGTCTAGTGCCATTGCTAGCAATGCAAAGCGCTTTTGCCGTAGGGCAGCGGTGAGTAGGCGGGGAACTTGAGTTAGCTGGGTCTGTAGATGGCCGTGTTCCCAGCGGGTGCGCTGACTTTTAGCCGCTTGTTCTTGTTGAGGTAAGCGTCCGAAGACTGTGACAGAACGACAAAGACGGGGAGGATAGCCTGCGATCGCCAAGTCAACCCCCAGCTGCATATCTTCCACAATGTTGCCACTTGCCAGGGAAATCGTTTGCACAATGTTCCAAGGAAACGCCATACCAGTGCCTGTTAGCAAGCAAGGCATTCCCAATCGAGATAACCCCAGAGGGCGTACCAGATTTTTGACTAAAAATGCCAGGGACGATACTGCATCTTTAGCGGTAGGGTGAGCTGGTTTTTCCATTAAGTAAATAGCCTGCACTGGACGCTGGGTTATGTAAGCTTGGTGAGCTAGTTGATCAACGGCTGGTGAGGGCATGTCACAGTCAGCGTCTACCAGAACTAGCACATCTGGCGGGTCAGCGGCCAAATGTTGAATACCATAATCTAGGGCGTAGCCTTTGCCGCGATGCTCCAGATCCGTTCGTTCTAAGACGATGGCACCCCGATCGCGGGCGATGTCTGCCGTATTATCGCTACAGTTGTCGGCAACCACAACGAGACGATCGGGGGCAGTCACTTGTGGTAACAGCGTATCTAACGTGGCTGCAATGCCAAGGGCTTCGTCATGGGCGGGCATGAGGATGGCAACGCGAGGACGTGTTTCTGGGCGATCGCCCATTGAGTTATCCTTGGGTGGCCGGGGAAGCGTCTGGCTATGGTGAGAAAACACCGCAACCATACACTCAGTGAACAGCACCAGCACTGGAACCGAAAGCAGGAGTGCTAGTGTTAACAAAACGACATGAACAAGTGCCACAAGCTATTCACCAATCCATTCACCAATGTCATCACCCTGAAGTGTAGCGCTTTCATTCACTGCTTTAGCTATCAATAGACAGGGTGCTGGAATCTTGGGTGACGCGACCGAGTTCAGGCAGCTTCCAGCTAATTTCTCGATCGCCAATCTGGATTGTCTCTGGAATTTCCAAACTCTTTGCCTTTTGGGGATGGTTGGCAATAATACCCAAGATAGGTAAATGATATTTCTCTAACTGTTTAATTACCTTGTTGACTGCCGAGCGTTTGGTTTCTCGCACAGCAACTACCATCAAGATGCCATCTGTGTAAGTTGCCAAGAAGTTAGCATCCAGAGGGCCTAGTAGGTCAGGAGTATCATAAATAACAAGATCAAACTGTTCTTCTAGGCGTTTTCTGAGGGTTTGCATTTGAGCCGAAGCCAGCAGCTTGGCAGAACCAGGAATAGCCCGACCAGAGGGCATGACATAGAGGTTTTCTGCCACAGGCGACTGTTGAATCAGGTAACTGGGTTCGACCTGATCCACTAGAAAATCACTCAGCCCTTTGGCGTTGGAAATATTCAGGCGATCGTGAATATCGGGCAGGCGCATGTTAGCATCCACCAGCAGAACCCGTTGACCCATGCTAGCTGCTGCCTGGGCTAAATGTAGCGCTACAGTTGACTTGCCATCTCCAGAAGATGCAGAACAAATAGCTACCGATCGGGGTGGATTAAAAAACAACAGCTTTAGGTTGCCATAGAGTGTATCAAAAGCATTAAGAAAACTGGCTGTATTTGAAGCAGCTTCTAGATCGTCATCTACCTTAGACAGATCTACAGGATCTGAGGAACTAAGTAGGTGTTGATAAAAAGGAATTGACCCCAAGAGTGGGAACGGCAATCCATCTTCCACATCTTCTACGCTGTAGAAAATATCGCGGTACATCTCCCAAAGTATGGCCGCACCTACCCCTAACATCAAACCAGCTATCACCCCTAATAGCTGCTTTTTACGGTCAGGAGACTCTGCCACCGGATTACCGTTGACATCTCTGGGGATACCTGGCTTGGAAATTAGTTCCCACGGTACTTGACTTTGGGCTGCCTCTACCCGCAGGGTTTCTCGTTGCACTAACAGTTGATCTAGGGTGCGCGTAGCAATCTCTAACTGCCGTTGAATTTCAGTATAGCGGCCTGCAATCTCTGGGAATTCCCGCAGACGTGCTTCTAGTTCCCGCTTGGTTTTGGCAATGTCTTGACTGCGTGCCTCTAGGAGTTGAATCTGTGTAGTAGCGGCAACAAGTTGCTGAATCAATCCCAGCCGCACACTGTCCTGATAGGCAGTGACTTGGGGATTACTTAACACTCCAGTTAAGCTCTCTCCTGCGATCGCACGAGCCTCGTTTTGCAAGAGAGCTAACAGAGTCTGCTTTTGCTCTTGCAATGCTTGAATATTAGGGCTATCTGGCTGAAATCGAGTAGAATCAACAGCAATTTGAGTGTCAACAGCAGCTATTTTGGTGATAATTCCCTGATAGGTGGGATTTTGACTAATGGCAGCCGCAACGACTGCTTCCTGAGGCGAGAATCGTAACTGACTAGTCAGAGAATTGAATAATGTTTGTTGCTCAATGAGCTGTCGTTGAGTATCTTGCTGTTGGACAGTAGTTTCGTTCAGCCGAGAAAGCAAGTTTCCGCCTTGGGCAGCCGGGTCAATCATCTGATACTGCTGTTGGAGTTGCCGCAACTGTTGCTGAAGCCCTGATACCCGTGCTTGTAAGCTTGGAAGTTGGTCTTCAATAAACTTAACCCCTTCACCCAGCCTACTTTTGCGCTCTTCCAGACTGTACTTTAGGTACTTGCTGGAGACGACCTCTAGTACATGTTGTACTAGGTCAGGGCTGTAGCCCTGATAGGTAACTTGTAAAATTTTTGTCTGCCCGTTTTCATCAACTCGCTTAACTTCCAAACCCTCTCTCAGGCTACTAGAGTTAAAGTCAGGAAACTTAGTCTTGACCTGTTCGCTAATTTCTGAAAGGATTTTGGGACTTTTGAGAATCTCTAACTGGGTTGCGTAGTCTAGCTCGGCGTTGGTTTGTGGGCCACCCCTAGCCACTACGGTGGGGTCTGTCAGCTTGGCCTCGGTCGAGACAGGCTCAACTAGAACTCGAAAGCCACCCGCGTAAATAGGGGGGCCTGGGTCACCTATGATAAACCCTAGTACGCCGACGGCAAAGGTGACAGAGGCAATGATGATTGAGCGCCGCTTGATAGTACGCAGGTATGGACGGAAGTTTAAGCCTTTTTTGGGTGTTGCAGAGTCATCAAATTCACCGTCACTGGCAGGTTCTGGTACTACTTGCCGTGGTTGATAACTTGTCCCTATCGCCTCTACCCCGTTATGAAGTTCCATCGCAACCTCTGCATGAAAAACATCCTGACGAACTCAGCCTTACACCCTTTGGCGATCGTTGAGTACCTCTACGTCATGGCTAGCGCTGTATCAGTACTCATAACATCATAAACATGTACCTAAAATCCAGACAAACTCAGACTCTACCTAACGACAGATTATTCATCATTC
Source organism: Cyanobacteriota bacterium (assembly GCA_025054735.1). Classification (NCBI taxonomy): domain Bacteria; kingdom Bacillati; phylum Cyanobacteriota; species Cyanobacteriota bacterium. Next base: position 13,053 of record JANWZG010000001.1, read on the forward strand.
TTTAAATGGTACTAACATCTAATTGTTCATATGGCAAAGTTTTCGTTAAATTAACTAAATTTGCTCAAAGAATGTGTAGCTAATTTGCCACTATCTGTCTCCTGAAGCTAAGGATAGTTCTGGTAACGAAAGTCGTGCTGTTCACAGGTCTCGGTAAGATTGGGTGGTTTCTAGGATCAGGCGTTGATCACGGGCACCATTGGGCAAATCATAACGCAGTAGTACAACACCTCGTAGAAGTGTAGCTTGGGGGGTTAGCCCTAGTTGATCTAACCGTAGGGCTACAAGGGGGATAACTTCTGGTGGGGGGGTTACCGCGCCTGGTGAGCTAGGGAGTAGTCGAGCACCAACGTTGCTGTAGACTGGAATCCAACGATTATCCTTGCGAGCATAGATTTGGTAAACAGCATTAGCATAGGTAGTTTGAGGCTTGTTGCGAATGGTTAACTGTAGGGCGATCGCCGGTCGTCCTTGACTGCTAACCCTGAGCAGGTTCACCGTGCCGCTCCAGTGTTGAGCACCCTTGCCCTGGTCTAGGGGAAATACAGTGCCTGGAAACAATTGGTTATAAGACTGCTTGAGAGCATTGAACCCTGGCAATGGCTCTTGAAAACTCTGGAACAGGTCGCTGTTGAGAATCTGGTTAAATTCCTGCTGAGTTAAGGATTGCACCTGTCCAGGAATGCCCCGGTTGTTAATGGTTACTCGTCGTCCCGGTGTGAGGATGACGGGTGGAGCAGTGGGGCGATCGCGGCGCGTCAGGTTCACCTGTCCCTCTAGCACTGTAAACCTTTCGTGCTGTTGTTCGTCTACATCGATCAGGTAAAGGGTGCCTCGCACACCAGCAATGTAATTGCGAGTGCAGGCATTGGCAGCGCCATTGACCAATACTTGTCCTTGTTGAACATGCACACACTGGTTGCCTACGGTGAGCACAGCGTTTGTGCCTAAGCGCCCGATCGCTCCAGTGTTAAAGCGAAGACTGGCTCTAGCCTGCCCTGTGCGAATCCGCTCGCCCGATCGGGCAATGTCGCGCACCTGCGCTAACCGGTTTTGGATATACACTTGATTACTTTGCAGAATTTCGGTGATAGTAGCTTGGGTGATGGTTCTGCTCTGAGCAAAGGCAGGAAGACTGTGCAGCCCGATCGTCAACAGACAACTGCAAACAGCAACCGCTAGCCAGCCTATAACTCGTCCGTACCGGTTATCTAGCCATCGTTTCAGCTTACGTACTGTGAGGTTAGTCGTCATGGCTTGTCTCCTGTTCAAAACCGTGCAAGGGTACAAAAAGTACAGAACACGTCTATAGATTTGGTGAAGACAGACAGGAACGCCCGGTTCCAGCAGATGTCCCAGAAAGATAAGTGTCACTAATGGGGTCTAGGGACGATCGTGACTGCGAGGTCAGCAGTACATCAAGGCCAAACCCTGATCAACACAGAACTGATAGCAGGGAAACTGTAAGTTGTAACACTTTTGTAGTATGACAAGTGAGTCCAATTCTTAGTCCAAGGTTGTAGTACGTTCCCAAGCAAGCATCAGTAAAATTTATTATTGAAGTGCCCTAACCGACTTGACAATGTGCAATCTTGTGTCACTTGGGGCTAGATCAGGTAATCCACTCCTAAAAACCTGCACTATAATCACGGCAATCAAGTTGAGCGTAGCGTTTGAGGATACAGTCATGAACAAGGGCGAATTAGTAGATGCCGTTGCAGGCAAGGTTTCGGTTACGAAGAAAGATGCAGATGCGATCATCACAGCGATCGTAGACTCGATTATGGAAGCGGTCTCAACTGGCGATCGAGTGACTCTAGTGGGCTTTGGCACCTTCGAAGCTCGCGATCGGCAAGCACGAGAAGGGCGCAACCCCCAAACAGGCAAAACTATGACTATCCCAGCTACTCGAGTACCAGCCTTTTCTGCCGGGAAGGTGTTTAAGGATAAGGTATTAGAAGCTAGGGATGCTGAAGAAGCTAAAGCAACTAAAGGTAAGGCTAAGGGCAAAAAATAGGCGATCGTCGCAGAGGCTAGGCAACAGGGGTAGCGCTTGGTGCGGACTGAAGTCCGCACTACAATTATGGCTTTGGCCCGACAACCAAGTGACTATTTCTTAATCAGGTCATTGTCTGCGAGCAAGTGCTTTGGCTTTGCTTCGTCGATACGGTTGATGATCCGTTTAGACTCTTCCACATCACGAATTGTCTTAGAAACCAAGTGTGGTTAACCCACGCTGTGGAATGGGTAGGCCTAGGACTTGGAACTAGCATAATTTTTAATCGCCGTAGGTAAAGTCTCCGGTATGTCTGGTTGATGATTGCATCCTATCCATTGGGTCTGAGAAGCTACAATGAGCGACTACAAGCTACAGGAGAGTGACGATACTGGTTGAATCGGGGTGAACTAGAGTGAAGAGGGGTGAAGTAAGCTGAGTATAAGCCTTACTGCCTGAGGGTATAGATCATGAATAGAGACGAGTTGATTGCTTAGTGACCTCGTCAACAGCAAGAGTCATTAGTTGCTCAGCTAACTCAGCCTATTGGCATGACTCGATCACGAGCAGAATGCTTTGTGCGTTTGTGGATATATCGTAAGTCAAGCAACAGCAGGCACAACATCCACAGTTAAAACCACCCTTGTCAGCTCCACTCGTGCTGTACCCCATCACATGGCCCGACTATTGCGCACTTGGGCTAGTCAATACAGCCGAGGTATAAGGGTGTTGCATCGATCGCTTCCTAGTGCTGGACATAGAGCAGGCCATAGCATCATTCCGTGATACAGACTACGCCCTGTCAAACAATAGAGTTATCCTTCTTGCTACTCATTGAACTTTCTTGCTACCTAATTTAGAATAATCTGCTTTCATGGTCTGAAACCGTAAAGCCTGTCATAATCACCACAGGGATTGTTTGCACACTACCGCACTCGAATAACCGTAGCCCTGAAAATATCGCTATGAGCCATGAAGACCCACTAGAACCGTCTGAGCACGAACCTGTAATAGATAGCTCTGATCATGCCGAGCCATCAGCCACAGCTAGCTCTCCGGAGGATCAACCCCAAGACTCAGCAACCCAAACTCCTTCTCTAAAACGAAAAGCTGTGATTGGTTCCGTTTGGGCCTTAGCCAATCATGGTGCTAAACAAGTGTTGCGCCTAGCTAGCAACATCGTGCTTGCTCGACTGCTGTTTCCTGAAGCCTTTGGTTTGATGACCCTGGTACAAACCTTTATGGTTGGTCTGGAAATGTTTTCAGACTTAGGCATCATGCCTAGCATTATCCAAAACAAGCGTGGTAACGATCCTGCATTCCTCAATACGGCTTGGACGATTCAAGTAATTCGCGGTTTATGTCTGTCTCTATGTGCCCTTGGACTTGCTCCTCTAGCAGCACAGTTTTACCGAGAACCATTTCTAATGCAGTTGTTGCCTGTGACAGGTCTACAGGCATTTATCAGTGGGCTGAATTCCACAAAGCTGGCCACAGCTAACCGCAGCCTCATGTTAGGCCGCTTGACTGCGATCGAGATTGGCTCCTATGTAGTGCAACTAGTCGTTACCATTGTTGCTGCCCTGCTGTATAGATTGAACGGAATTTCTGACTTTCGCGCTGTTTGGTCGCTAGTTCTGGGAGGCTTTGCTGGTACCGTTGCTCTGATGTTGGGCAGCCACTTTATATTAGAGGGTGAGCAGAATCGCTTCCATTGGGACAAAGAGGCGTTTCATTCCCTTAACCGGTTTGGACGCTGGATCTTTGTCAGCACAGTGTTTGGTTTCTTTGGCCTCCAGGGCGATCGCCTCATCCTAGGCCGTTTGCTCGATGTCAAAGCCCTGGGAGTTTATTCCATTGCCCTTGGCCTCTCCAGTATTGCCATTCAACTGGTTGACCAAGTGAGTAGCAAAGTGTTGTTCCCCTCATACTCTGAATTGATTCGAGAACGCCCCGAACGCTTGTACCGCAATCTCCGCAAAGCTCGGTTGATCCTAGTTGGGCTGAGTGTTGGTTGTTCTGTGGGTATGGTGCTACTTGGTCGGCTAGCTATCCAGATCCTTTATGACAATCGCTATGCAGATGCTGGATGGATCTTGCAAATCTTAGCTGTTGGCCTAATGGCGAGGGCATTGAGTATTACCTATGGTGATGCGCTGATGGCAACGGGCAAAACTGTGCTGTTGGCTGTGTTAATCGGCTCTAGTATTACTATTCAGCTTACCTCAATGATTGTAGGTCACCATCTGGGTGGGTTTCCAGGCTTTGTAGTTGGTATCGCAGCCGCCAACTGGCTAATTTATCTAATGGATGCCACTGTCTTTTCCCGGATCAAGCTTTGGCAACCTGAAATTGACCTGCCAGTGGCTGGGCTAGCGATCGTTATGTCCCTTGTTATCTATTTTTGGTCAGCAATCACATCAGTCATAACTGGCTTGCTTTGAACTGTTATTGCTCTGGAATCATGATGACTGCATCTCCAAAGGTTTCTGTTTTGATGCCCATCTATAATGCTGAGAAATACTTGGCAAAGGCACTCAAAAGTGTCCTCAATCAAACCTTCACAGATTTTGAGGTGATTGCTATTAATGATGGGTCTACTGATAGTTCTGAAGCCATACTCCACAGATTTGCCCAGCAGGACGATCGCATACGCATCTTCAGTCAGCCTAACCTCGGCCTCATTGATACCCTAAACAGAGGCATCACCTACGTTAACGGACAGTATATCGCCCGCATTGATGCGGATGATGTTGCCCTACCAGAGTTGTTTGCTAAACAAGTTGCTTTTTTGGATAGTCACCCAGAGTATGTGGCAGTGGGTACACAGGTGCTCATGATTGATGCGGATGATGCTCCCATTAAAGTTCACAATGATGTCATCACCCATGAAGAGATTGATGCTGAGCACCTGCTGGGAAACGGTACTTTTCCCCACTCAGGCGCTATGATCCGCCGGGATGCGATCGTAAAGGTTGGTGGTTACCGGGAAGAACTTAAATCAGCAGAAGATATTGACTTGTGGCTACGGCTAGCAGAAATTGGTAAGCTGTGCAATCTACCAGAGGTGTTACTGAAGTATCGTCTACACCTGAAAAGCATTGGACACAGCAAGCGTAAACAACAAATTGAATCAACTCGCCGACTGATTATCGATGCTCACCAGCGACGCGGGTTGCCCGTGCCTGAAAATCCTTATCCTACCGATGACAAGGAAGACTCTATATACGGAACCTATCAACGTTGGGGTTGGTGGGCAATTCAGGGAAAAAATCTCAAGACAGCACGTAAATATGCATTTCGTGCTCTCTGGAAAAAGCCTTGGTCTTTTGAGTCTTGGAGGCTGCTGTTCTGTGCCCTGCGGGGATGGTAAGGTTGAGCTTGAACTTGCCTCAGCAGGAGCATTATGGTGACTCAAATGCTTCTAATACGGGTTTGTGAATGCCTTCTCGAATCAGGGTGTCTCGATCGTTTACCGGAGTCCAGCCTAGTTCGCGCTCGGCCTTGGAGGAGTCAAAGCGGGCAGCAAAGCTGCGACCTTCCCAGTCAGCATAGCTGGGCATAGTGGCGTTGGGATCACGCCCGATGCTTTTGATCGCCCATTTCACCAAGGCTTCTAGGTAGTTGCGCCAGCTTGGGGTAGGGATGCGTTTGAGTTTGATGCCCGCCTTACGCTCAAATTCATCGAGATAGTCATTGGCGGTAATGGTGGTAGGGCTAGTGAGGTTGTAGGATTCACCATCAATGCCAGGAATGGTAAGGGCCTTGACCATAGCATCGGCAACATCATCAACGAGGACGATCGGCAGGGGATGGTTACCGGATCCCCAAAGGCGACACACGGAGTTGTAGGGCCATGCACAAACTCCCCAGTGGTGGGGATCGCCCCCAGACCCTAATACAATACCGGGGCGAAAGATAACTACGGATAAGCCTTTGTTTTTGTAGAGTTGCAGTAGCACGTTCTCGTTTTCGGCCTTGGAGCGGGCGTAGGGGGCTGCTCGTAACAAGCCGGGATGGGGTTTAGTAGCTTCGGTAATGGGGGGCACACCACTACCTGCATAGTAGATGGCGATCGATGAGGCATAGAATAAACGCTTCACTCCATGCTTGATGCATAGTTCTCCCACCATGCGGGTTGGCTCTACATCAAACTTGAGGAATTCAGGCCAAGTTTTGCCATAGCCCCTGGCTAGGTGATAGACGTATTGAATGCCGTCTAGGGCTGCATCTACTGATTCAGCGTTGGTGAAGTCGCCCTTGGTTAGCTCTACACCCAACTGGCGCAGCTCAGCCGGGCAACTATTGGGATCGCGCACAAGAATGCGGACACCATGCCCCTCTTGGCGTAAGCGTTTTACTAGGGCTTTGCCAATAAATCCGGTTCCACCAATCACTAGCACTGTGGATGGGGGTGGCGAGGGGGCAATGGCATCGCTGACAGGGGCCGTTTTTTCTATAACAGGGAATTGGGTTTCTTGGGCAATCCACTCGGCAAGGACAATCGCCTGTTCCCCTAACTCTGGACTGACGCGCTCATCCAAGATTCGCTTCCAGTTGGTGTAGAAGCTTGCCGTAGCGCGAGTGATGCTATGGGAAAAAGGCCCTGCTATTTTGGAAAGCTTCATCTTGGAGAGCACAAAGTTGGTTAGGGTTTCCCTAGCCTGCCGAGAGGCATCCCTAGCCATGGTAGTGACGTTGAGGTAGCGATCGACATCTAGAGGATAGGGGGTATGTTCCTGGCGAGTGTAGGTATTGTTCTCGAAATCTACATGACCAACCCCATTGGTGCCTCGGACGTGGATGTAATGTTCTGAGTAACCATCAATGAAAGAGAAGCGGAGACGAATGCTGGTGTTGCCTTTCCAACCACGAATTTCCCAGCGGCGATAGAACTCTAGGCCACGGGGCAGGTCTACCCGATCGCGCACATCTACGGCGACGGTATCAGGCATTCCCAGCAAATGCACCACATGTACAAACGAGTGGGGGGCAACTTCAAACAAAATGTTCTTAGGTGTTTGCAGCATCCAAGCTCCAAAGGGGCCTCCCTTCAGTTGTCCCAGTTCTTTGTTCCAAATGATGTCTACTTGGTCAATGCGCCCCAGTCGTCCGCTGCGCATATCGGTAACTAGCTGCTCATAGGCAGGAAAGTAGAGAAAATTGTGACTCACGCCAATAATGCGGTTACGATCAGTCGCCATCTGGCGTAAGGCTTGACAGTCAGCAACCGTATGGCACAGGGGTTTTTCGATAAACACATCTACCCCAGCTTCCAACACTGGAGCTGCCGTCTTAAAGTGGAGATTGGGGGGCGTGAGCACATGGACTACATCCAGAGGCACTGAAGACAGCATGGTGCTCAAGTCATTGTAGACATGGGGAATTCCCTTGGCTTGAGCTAGTTGCTCAGCTAGCCGTTGGTTTAGGTCACAGACGGCTTTTAACTCCGCTCCTGGAAACGACTGTACCGCCGTCGCGTGGAAATCGGCAATATAGCCAGCACCTAGCAACCCTACCGCAATTTTCTTGCCCTCAGCCATTACTTTTCTCCCTTATGGAACAAAATCTTACCCAATGCTGGTTCATGACTCGCACCCTTGGTTATTGTCTTACGTTGTTCGCTCGATGAATAGAGTGGTTCATTGTCATTCATGGTTCGCGATCGCCTAGCCGCCCGCATTTACTCCTTTGTACTCGATAATTTTGTGTTGCCGCTTGCGCCAGCGGGTGATGTAAAAATTGATCACCCCTAAAGCTTCTGGAAATGCAGACAGGGCACAGGAAATTCCCCATGGCACGCTATCAGCCTGGGAAAAGCCTCGCTTTTGAGTATTCAGAATAGTTTTGATCGCAGTTAGGGGATAGCGCCCCCACACCAGCAGTGACCAACCATAGGTGGGAACGGCTAACACTAGGGAGGTTAAGGGGATAATGACTCCCCAGAGTAGGCTTCGGCGCACTTCTTTGACAAACTTGCGTTCCGGCAGTCGTCCATGCATGGACGATACTTGGGCATAGGCATAGCCACAACGCTTGGCTCGTTGCCACCACTGGCGCACGCTGTGCATGTCTGCATCGTGAACGGTACTATGGCGATCGATGCGGATCAGCCGCCCCCCAGTTTGCCGTAGTCGCACCCCTAGTTCATCATCCTCTGCGGCAATGACCTTGGGGTTATAGCCTCCCACAGCGGTGAAGGTTGCTGCCCGAATCATCACATCACCGCCAAAGCAGCTAATTTCCCCCACAGGCCCTATGTGCCACTCTACATCACAAATGCGGTTGAAGGGGCTGCGCTCTGGGTAACGTTCTCGTCGCCAACCACAGACGGCTACCACATCGGGTTGTGCATCCATGACGGCAGCAGCAGCTTCAATCCATCCTGGCAAGACTTCACAGTCACCATCAAAGAATTGCACGTAGTCTACTGTAGGATCTATTTGCAGTAGGCGATCGAAGCCAGCGTTACGAGCACGAGCAGCCGTGAAGGGAATAGACAGGTCTAAAGCCACAACCTCTACACCACGTTGACGGGCTGCTTCGCAACTGCCATCGGTGGAACCAGAGTCAACGTAAACGATCGACATGTCATGGGAGCGTTGCGCCACCAGAGAGTCGAGACAGCGAATCAACCGTTCTCCCTCATTGCGCCCAATTGTAACAACACCAACACGGCTCATAGAGTTATTAGTTACCACTGAATCAGTCAACACCTACTTGGTCTTACCATACCAACTAGACTTGAGGCGGCGGTTGTACAGCCATTGTCGATTTTCTGGCGAGTCAAACAACCATCGCTCAATCAATTCGCCCCATTTGACCGGAATTTGTAGCCGTTGCCAAGCTTCAGCAGAGGCCTGGGATAGCGCTTGGTAAAGGCTAGCGTCTGTTTGTAGGGTTTTGATAGCCCTAGCGAGGGCTGTTGGCTGTCCGGCGGGGAAGATTATGGCGTTAGTCTGGTGGTGAAGTTTTCCTAAAAACATGGGGTGATCGGAGGCTATGATCGGCGTGCGCGAACACATGGCTTCGTAGAGAGTCATGGGGAACCCTTCTGGATACTCGTGACGACTAGGTACTACCACTGCGTCTGCCTCTCGCATCAGATGCACAACCTGCTTGTGGGGCACCAATCCCAGAAATTCCACTTGGTCAACAATTCCTAAGCTGGTAGCCTGTGCCTTAAACGCCTCTAGATCACCACGTCCAGCTACCTTCAATCGTGCCACTAGCCCTTGACTTCGCAACTGGCTAAGGGCATCTAGAATGTCACCTACCCCCTTAGCGGCGATGACTGAGCCGACATACACCAGCTTAAAAGGCTGTGTTGAATCTGGTTGGCTTTTGGGTGTAAAGTCATCGGGTCGCATGGAGTGGGGCCAATCCCAGGGGATGATTTTATTGGGATTAACCCCGATTGCTTGTAGCGATCGGGCTGAGTTTTCACCATGGTTGCCCACCCAGTTCACTAGGGGATGGTTGAGCTGGCGTGCCAACAAGAAGCCTTTAAATTTCTCCTTCAGCTTAGTGTGGTTGAAGGAATCAGCTAGTAACCCTAGGGTTTTAAACTGCGACTGAATTGCCCAGGCAAACAGCTTGCGGTCAGGGAAGCCAATCGTTACATGGGTTGGATTTTGAGCCGCCACTAGAGCAGCCAATTCACCAGCATTGATACTACCGGAAGAACCAGCTCCGATCGCGCGCACATCATTTGCTAATACCTTGTTGTAAGGTGCCGGTGTACGGTTACAAATCACGGTGAGGTCATCAATTTTCTGGCGGAGATCGCCCACAAAATCTACCGAGTAGCGCTGAGCATAGTAGGTCTCGTCACCACCGGCTGCAAACCGTTCAAAGGCATCACCATAGTCACCGGCATATTGCAGCATCACTAGCCGAATGCCACTAGTGCTCATTGTATTAGCTCCTTAACATCTGGTTGACTTGAGCCGCCTTACTGCGTTCGATTGCCCGGTATAGACCTTTCTCAAACAAATCCGTGGCATCATCCCAGGTATAGCCGATAACAGTTTCGTAGGCGCGATCGGACAACTGTTGCCACTCCTCGTTGGACATCGACAATACCTGCACTAGCTTCTCTGCTAGAGCTTTTGCATCGCCACAGGGAGCCAAATAGCCATTGACACCATCAACAATGATATCCAGAGGGCCACCCACTGCCGTTGATACCACAGGACAGCGACAAGCCATGGCTTCTAGAGGAGGTAAATGAAACCCTTCGCTCCAACTGCCACAGAGCCAAACATCACATTGGGCGTAGATATCACGCAGGGACTGTTGCTCTGGCTTGAGAAAATAGTCTGAATTTGCTGGTAGGGGTAGCTCTGGGGATAAAGGGTAGGTGCCAAAAGCAACCATACGCAAATTTGGAATCTTTTGAGATGCCAAGTCAAAGGCTTTCAGGCTGACTGCACAACCCTTCCAGTGAGGTGTTGCATATAGCATACCTACTGTTGGCACGGGCTGCTTACTGCGCCGGGGGGCATAGAACTGCTCGGTGTCAACACTATTCGGCACAAAGGTAACGTCTGTGTCCCCATATTCGTCGCGGGCCAGATCGACCAGCCACTTAGAAATTGTAATTTTGTGGAGCGGGAGCCGCCATGTTGCTTTCACTCGCTCCACGGGCAGATAGTCGAATACTTCATGATGCTGAAGAAAGTAAGCTTTTGCACCTTTAGCGGGTGACAGCTTGGCGACCCATTCAGCCGTTTCCCACCAAGTGGCGATGACGACATCTGCATCTGGTAGATCGGCATCGGTGACAGGACGATCGCGATCAATCACGTAGTGAGGCACATCCACATTGTCCATATGGGATGGCAAACGCTTTGGATAGGATAACCAACCACGACCCTGGAGTAGTGATTTGACCTGTTCTTTCCATGTTGGTTGATAGTGTGGCACCGAAATCACTGTAACATCATGCCCTCGTTTCTTGAGACGATCAGCATAGATGGCAACCACCCGGATACCCCCAGCCAATGTTGCTACAGGCAATACAAATGTCACTTTCATACAGAAGGATACCCATCCACAACTGCTTCAAACAACTGCACTAGTTTTCTAGCTTCAATAGATGCACTATGCTCGCGAGCAACTCGCTCCATACCAACGTTGCCCATGTGAGACAACTTTTCAACCGATGCTGTTAACACCGATCGCATTGCCTCTGCTAGGTGGCTGACAGAACCCGCGGGCACTAGCCAACCACAAACCCCCGGTTCTACTAACTCTGGAATGCCTGCAACATAGGTGCTGATGACAGGACGCGCCAGCGCTAATGCTTCCATAATCACCACGGGCAGCCCCTCAGCAAAACTAGGGAGCACAAGGGCACGCGCATTTAGCAACTGTTGACGCACCTCAGCGCTACTTGCCCAACCCGTGATCACGATATGATTCTGTAGGTGATATTCGGCGATCGTGGCCTCAATCTGCCGCCGTAGCGGCCCGTCTCCCACAAAGATCAATTTGAACATTACGCCGTCTAAGGCCAGCTTTGTTGCTGCTTCTAGCAATAGTAGATGTCCCTTTTGTTCACTCAACCGTCCTACACAAACTAAGATAGGTGCTTCCGGCACAGGCGTATAAGGCTGATTCAAAAACTCATCATCAACTCCACAGTGAATGACATGGATCTTTTGCCAATGACGATAGTCGCACCAGCGGTAAAGTTGGCTTCTACCAAAGGAACTGACTGCTACCACAAAGGCAGCATGACGAATCTTTTCCTCTAGAGCGATCGCCCCTGGTTTGTCAAACTCTTCTGGGCCATGCACAGTAAAGCTATAGGCAGGGCCACCCAGATAACGACAGAGCAACGCTACGGTTGCTGAATTGGTACCAAAATGCACGTGTACATGCCCAACACCTGATTGTTGAAACCAGCGGAGCAATACACAGGCTTCCGCTAGGTAGGCAACATGCAGCACCAGTCCCCGCTCAGACTTCAAACCTAGTCGCACTGTGGCACCCACAGTCTTTGCTAGAGACAGTGGTCGGGTAACCAACGCCCAGAGCAGGCCAGAGAGCAAGCTCAACCCTGCACCTTTCAGCCCACCAGCGAGCACTACTCTGGTTTTTGCTAGCTCTGCTTTGTCGCCCTCGTCTACCAGCTCAGCATCACAGGCCCGGATGGAGCACCGCAATACCTTGATTCCACAGGCTTCAACTGCAAGGATTTCTCGACGGATAAAACTATGACTAACTTTAGGATACTGGTTGACTAGATAGGCAACAGTAGAAGCCATCGGTGTTGATTGCGTCATGACTCCCTAAATAGTAACCTGTCCATCGTTATCTATTCCCCTCAAATATCGCTGGTTACACGACACTTCAATGTTGAATTACAAACAACTTGCTACAATAAGTTAAGATTTGTGACAAAGAGCAGGTATCACCCGTGCTGACGACAGAACCGCAGGATCAAACCCTTCGACCAGATTTGCGCCGATCGCTCACCCGCAGCCACATCAATCCAGCGATGCTGAGTCCATTCCAGCGCATTCTGTTGACGACAGACGGCACGGTCACTGACATTTTAGAAGCGTACCTGTTTGAGCAAATTCAAGTGGTGAAGCTGGCGGAAGCTCTGCATCCTAGCCCGCAGGCTATTCCAGAGTTGGATTTACCATCAGGGACGGAAGTGATTGATCGCAAAATTCTGCTCAAAGGCAAAATTAGCCAGCGCCACTTCATCTATGCCGAGTCAATCATTGTTCCTAGTCGGTTGGATGATCAGTTTCGCCATGAGTTACTAAAGACACGCACGCCGATCGGCAAAATTTGGCTGGATCAAAGGGTGGAAACTTTTAAGGAGATTATCATCTCTGGCAAAGAACCTGCTCAGGACTTAGCTGACTATTTCAGTATTGCTCCCGATGATTCGTTATTGTTCCGCACTTACCGCGTGATTTCTAATCGTCAAGCTACAATGCTGATTACCGAAAAGTTTCCCGAAAGCTACTTCCGGCGAGATTTTTGATCACCCAAGCTAGGTGAGAGTTCATCTCGGTCGTTAGTAACCATCACCGACACCAACTCTTGGCATGTCTGAGACTGTCACCATTGACGACTTTTTCCGAGCACCCGGAGTGATTCTGGATGTCCGCAGTCCGGCTGAATATGCTGATGGGCATATTCCTGGAGCCGTCAGTTTTCCCCTTTTCAGCGATGAAGAACGAGCGCTAGTGGGTACTTGCTACAAGCAGCAGGGGCGAGACTTGGCGATCGAACTAGGCTTAGAACTGGTTGGCCCCAAGTTAGCTACCTTCGTCCGACAAGCTAAGCAACTGACAGCCGATCGCACCCTGCGAATTCACTGTTGGCGAGGGGGAATGCGCAGCAGCAGCATGGCTTGGTTACTGGAGACGGCTGGTTTTTCCACCACTGTGCTGACGGGCGGATATAAGGCATTTCGCCAATGGGTACGCCAAACCCTGGCAATTCCCAAACCTATCCTGACCTTGGGCGGCATGACAGGTACAGGCAAAACTGCTGTGCTGACTGCATTAGCGGCACTGGGTGAACAAGTATTGGATTTAGAAGCCTATGCCCATCATCGGGGCAGTAGCTATGGCAGCTTGGGATTGCCCCCACAACCAACCCAAGAGCAGTTTGAAAACCATGTTGCTCTGGCATGGGCTGCCTTGGATGCTCAGCGCCCAATTTGGATTGAGGCCGAAAGTCGTCGGATTGGACTGTGTCGTATACCCGATGAGTTATTTCAGCCCATGATGCGTGCGCCGGTAGTGCAAATTGTTCGATCGCGGTCTGAACGCATTGCCCTGTTGCTAGCAGAATATGGCTCTGCAGACCCTGAAGGCTTAGTCGCTGCAACTGAACGTCTGCGCAAGCGGTTGGGTGGTCTGCGCACTCAACAAGCTGTGGAGTTTATTCGCACAGGACAGCTAGCCGCTGCGATCGACCTAGTGCTGGATTATTACGACAAAACCTACACCTATGACTTGCAAAAACGTCAAGTCCCGATTTACACAATCAACGCTACTGGGTTGGATGCTCAACAAACTGCTCAACTGCTAACCGAGAAAGCCGCCTTTGGTCATTTTCAAAGGGAGAATTGATGATTGCTACATAGTCAATCTGTCGTAGGTTATAGCAGTGCACAAGGTGACGTAGAGCCAGCACGGAGGTCAAGTGGCCTATAGTGACTTTACCCTAGAGATGGTGGTTGACCAGTTTAAGTTGACGATTCGAGAAACGTCAGCGCTGATACAAAGCCAGCCTGTGCAACCGACGGATTTGCTTGTTGCTATTCTGAAGTGGGAATTTGCCTTGGGCGATCGCAGTTGGGTCTGAAATTGCCCGCTATAGCGGCATCATTACTCAAGTCTTGCTGGATGTGCGGGCGCTGAGGCAAGAGCAAATCAGTGTTTTTGCTGGCAGAGAGTTCAATGTTGACCCTGCCCAGAAGCTCACTGGCTACTGTAATTTTTTGATTAGCCTTAGCCCGATTCAATCCATCATTCAAGCACCTGTGGTCATGATTGCTGAAGCAACGGGCGGCATCTTAGAAAATGGTCTAGGGCAATGTGCAGCCATGATAGTCGCTGCGCAACAGTTTAACCACAACCACAACCTTGCCATTTCTACTGTCTATGGCTGTGTGACGAATGGCAGCAATTGGAAATTTTTGCAACTTGTAGGTACCGAGCTGACCATAGACATTACTGAGTATGACATTGTCAACATCGAGCACCTGCTGGGTATTCTGCTAGCGATGGTTACTCCCTCTGAACCGGTGGTAGGGCTGGTATAGTCTGTAGTTCGTAGTAGGGACTTAAATCCTTACCACGAAGTTCAGTCCCACATATGCTTCGGCTAGCACCTGTGGTAACCTGTGCGATCGTTGTGCAGACTACCATTTTTGGTCACTATCTAGTAGACAATCGGCCTATCAAAAATCGAAAGACTTTCTTAGAAGACTTTCCTGCTTGTGTATCCCTTATCGCACAGTTCTACCTATGACAACAGAATCATTAGTTATTGACCAGTCTCAAGCTGAGGAAGATTATCCACTTTCCCCAGTGCCCATGAGCGCTCGTCGCCCCATTTGGTCGTTGGCACCACTGTTAATGGGCTTTACTCTCACATCCACGACTCTATTTGCAGGCGGCAAACTCGGCAATGCCTTCAAGTTCACTGACATTATCTGGATCACGATCGTAGGCAATCTTCTCCTGGGCATTTATTGCGCAACCCTCGGTTTTATTACAGCCCGTAGTGGGTTGAACACAGTCCTCATGGCCCGATTTAGCTTTGGCAATATTGGTTGCCGCTGGGTCGATTTTATTCTCGGTTTTACCCAAATCGGCTGGTTCGCGGTCACCAATGCCTTCGTTGCTGATGCTCTCAACACCCTAGTGGGAATGCCAAAATCTCTCAACTGGCTGGTGATTTTATTCGTCACTTATGCATTTTGTGCTACTGCCTACTTTGGCTATACTGCAATGGATTGGCTCAGTCGCCTAGCTGTGCCTGCTATGTTGATCTTGATTGGCATCAGCATGACGATCGCCACCAAAGATGCTGGTAGCTTTGCCCAACTGCAAGCGATTACCCCTAAAGAACAACTGGCAGCAGGTGCCGCCCTTGCCGTCGTCATTGGTTCGTTTATTTCTGGGGGCACCCAAGCTACCAACTGGAGCCGTTTTGCTGATACCCCCAAAAACGCCATCTTGAGCACCCTGGCTGCTTTTACCTTTGTCAACGGTAGCCTCGTCTTCATTGGTGCCTTTTGCACCCTGGTTTATGGCAGCCAAGACATTGTAGAAGCCATGGCTAAGCAGGGTATTCTGTTCGCGGGCTTGATTCTTCTCATCCTCAACGTGTGGACAACCCAAGACAACACTATTTACGCCTTCTCTGTGGCAGGGGCAAACTTCTTTCGCAATAGCAAGCGCAACTTATTCGTGTTGGGTGGGGCAACCTTAGCCTTAATTCTGTCCTTAGCTGGCATCTACAGCCTACTGATTCCCTATCTGATTTTTCTAGGTGCCGTCATTCCTCCCGTGGGGGGTATTGTCATGGTAGACTTTTGGCTACGTCATCAGGGCCAGTTTCCTCCCCTAGAGTCCAGGCTACCAGCCTTCAACTGGGCTGGTGCAATTGCCTATGTGGTTGCTTCGGTAGTTGCCTATCTATCGGGGCAGATGAATCTTGGGGTGGCTCCTATTAATGGTATTGTCGTAGCGGCTATTCTCTACGCCATCTTGATAAAGATGATTCCTCAGCCAATTCGAGAGCCAGTTCAAGAGCCAGTTCAAGAGAGCTGATCAAGCATCGCAGACAAGCTGTCACTATCAGCTTAGGAACACAACCTAGTAACACCTGTGGTCATGGAGTAGTGTCTCTGTGACCTTTTTTTTGCAAAATGTTTTGTGAAAAATGCTGCGTCAAGATTTAATCATAACGTTATGATTAACTCAACAACCTACTACACCTGAGCCTATGAGTCGGGTAATTGCCCTGTTTAACCAAGCGGGAGGCGTAGGTAAATCTAGTGTGACGATGAACCTAGGCTATAGCCTCGCTCAGCACGATCGGCGTGTGTTATTGGTAGACCTTGACCCCCAAGCTTCCTTAACTCTATTCATGGGGCTAGAACCCTCAGAATTGCAACAAACCATCTACGAGTCCTTGCTGGAAGACAAAGAACTGGCTATTCACAGCAATCTGCACGGCATGGATCTTGTACCAGCCAACATTCGCTTGAGTGGGGCTGAACTGGAACTGGTTACTGCTGACATGCGCGACCTACGTCTGAAGGAAGCCTTGAGGCCAGCCCAAAAACACTATGACTTCATCTTGGTGGATTGTCCTCCTAGTCTGGGAATTCTAAGCTACATTAGCTTGGTAGCAGCCCACTATGTGTTGGTGCCTATCCAAACGCAATACAAGGCGTTTTGTGGTACGGAAATGTTACTGAGCACAGTGGCGCGGGTACGATCGCGGGCTAACCGCACTCTCAAAATAGCTGGTTTTATCCCTACAATGTACACTGCTCGTAACTCTCAGGATGTGCGGGCCTTGGAGGCCATTCAACAGCAGATGGCTGAGTTTGGGACGGTGTTTGCACCGATCGTCCGTGCTACTGCCTTTGCTGATGCTGCCGAAGCCCACCAACCCTTAGCCATCTACAGTCCTCGCCATCCATCCCTAGAAATCTTCGATGACATTGCTACCTACTTAGAAAGCCTATCTTAGCTGGTAGACACTACGTTAACCCCCAAGGGAACTGCCCATGAAAACGTTAGCAACCATCCCCTTGTGCCTGATCCAACAGTTTCCTACACCTTCCGCAGCTACTTTGAACTGCGGTTTGCTCCGTCTGAATATCTTGGCAAATTTGGCTTTTACCTTTAAGCGCGACCACCTCAAGTTGCCTCAGTCCGGTCTGCGGACGATCGCTGACCTTCAGCAACGTACCGCCACGTGTCTTTCCTATACCGAGTCCCCAATGACCTCAGAACCATGACCCGCAAACGCGACCAACCATTTCGTCAAATCAAGGCCCAGGGCCTAGATGCACTGTTTGGAGATGCACCACCACCAGCAGGTGAATACATTTCCCTAGACCAGATTGTTTTACCAGCGCAACAACCCCGTCGCTATTTCGACCCTCACAAGATGGCGCAACTGGTGCAGTCGGTGAAAACTCACGGCATCTTGGAGCCATTGATTGTGCGTCCTTTACCCGATGGTCGTTATGAGTTAGTAGCCGGAGAGCGGCGCTATCGGGCTGCCCGTGAGGTGGGGTTAACGGAGGTGCCGATCGTCAAGCGTGACCTCACTGACCAAGAGGCACAGCAATTTGCCCTTGTGGAAAATCTTCAGCGGGAAGACCTAAACCCCGTCGAAGAAACAGAGGGAATTTTGCACCTGTTGGCCATTAACCTGAACTGTGAGATTGCTGACGTGTCATCCCTGCTCTATCGCATGAACAATGCTGCCTTAGGAAACATTAAGGAAGAATCTAATCATAACGTTATGATTAGCGACGAGGCGACGATCGTCCAGGATGTGTTTCAAGGCTTAGGGCTAATGAGCTGGGAATCATTTGTACGCAATCGCCTCCCCCTGCTGAAGTTACCTGAAGACGTACTAGAGGCATTGCGCCAAGGCCAGCTTGCCTATACTAAAGCCAAGGAAATTGCCCGCATTAAGGACTCTACATTACGGCAAGAACTGCTACAAACCGCGATCGCGGAGGATTTATCTCTCGCTGATATCCGCACTCGCATTGCTGAACGGATGACCAAGCTAGAAACTACTCCACCATCATCCCTAAAGCAACGGTTCAAGACTATCGTTCGGCAAGTCAGTAAATCTAACCTTTGGGATGACCCCAAAAAAAGCAAGCAACTGGAAAAACTGTTGTCGCAATTAGAGGCAATGCTGTAACCCTCACTGCCATATGCGCTCTAGCATCATTGTTCCACTAGTCAGGTTGGCAACCAGGAAACATGGGCAGAGATAATGCGCCAGCCTACACCAGGGAAACGATGCCAAAGCTGGGTCTGACGACCATTATGCGGCGGCTTACCCACAACACCGCCATAGAACTCTAGGGTGACCATAGCTACATCAGTGCCGATCGCCAACACCTTGAAGTTTTTTACCTCTCGCTGAATTCGCAACGTTGCTGGCCCTCTCGCTTGCCGAAAGGCTCGGATAGCCTCAATGCCGTATAAGTTCTCAGTGGCACCAAAGCGGATAACGTCAGGGGAATCCCAAAATAGAGCATCCATGGTCTCTAAATCGTTCTCACACAATGCGGTTTCATAGCGCTGATACAGAGCAGTGACCTCAGCTATAATCGCAGGTTGATTGATCTCCATCATGGGTTACAGAATCGTTCCTCTGCTAAACATGCCAATTCAGCCTGCAACACTGCTTGCATATCTGCATCTCCTTGGTTTTGAGCAAGCTGCAATGCTCTCGTGTAATAGTTACCTGCCAAGATCGTTAACCCAACTTGCTGATGCAGTTCTCCTAAGCGTCGGTATACTGCTATGGATTGGTCATCGCGTCTGGTTAGGGATGTTAACTCTGCGATCGCATTGGTAATGAAAAAATTCTCAGCCCAAATCTGAGTGCGTGCCAGCGTCTTCGCCACTGGTGTTAGTGGTTGATTCGATACTTGAGTTACTCTGTCAAGCCGATCTAGGTTGCTTTTGGCGTTGCTGAGTTCGTTGGTTGCAGTGCTAAAGTCTTGCACAATAAACTGTTGACGATCGACATGAGCAGCAGCCATGTTATCAGACACATACAAGGTATAGCGAGTAGGGGGCAATTGCCCTGGGTAATCCACCCTTGTAGTAGATAGTTGCGTTTGCCAAAAGACATCGCTGCGTTCAAGACTGATCAGATAGCGAGATGCTGTCGCCACACCACGCCAACTCAGCATCAGTTTTTTAGCTACCGTTGGTGGACTGGTTATCGGTAGAGCCTGTTCCTGCCGCAAAAGAAATCCCTTATCTCCATAAGCCTCTACCACAAAGCGATAGTTGCCTGCTGACAGTCTAGGGTCACGATCACTGGTCGGATAACTGAGTTGAGTGGTAATGGTTTCTCCTTCTGCAAAGGGCACCGACTTAAACCAGGGTACTTGAAACAATTTCACCTGATAACTCGCGGCCCGATTTGGCCCATACCAGGCCAATGTGGGCCTAGCCCCGACAACGATCGTCTGTCGAGGGGTAATGATGTAAGGTTTGCTTGCGTCACGGCCACTCGTTGGGTCACCAATCTGAAATAGCGATAGCTCTGTAGAACGAGCATTAGAAGCAACGCTGGGGCAAATTTGTACAAAACCGCGGGTATTGCCGTCAGCCGGAGCCGCGATCGGTAACCCATTTGGACACTGCACCATGGCAATTGCTCCTGGTGGCACCCTCAACAAATCACCAGCCCGGAGGGTTTGACCAGCTTGGGGCTTGCGGAATTCACCCCGTCCTTGCGGCTTGATCAGCACACCTCCACTAAACTGCACAATTTGCCCAGTAGGTCTACGCCCTGCTGCAACGGCACTATTGGCAACAGTAACCAAAACCATCACCGTGCAAATGCAAACCTTTGTGTTCATCGTCTCTCCCCATTTGATTTTGTTGACTCCGTGCGGCCACCATCTGCACTGGGCTGTGATTTCATATAGACTTGGGCTGCACCTACCCACTGATCAGCCTCAGGCAAGCTAGGATTTGCATACTGAATACACCGCTCCCACTCTGTTGCAATGTCCTTAGTTTTCTGTAGGGCAGTGTATACCTGTGCCCGCAGGCAATGGGCAGACCCCAAGCTATCTTCAAGTGCAGGAAGCACAGATGTGTCAGATCTGCTAGAGCTATGGGCTACCTGGTTGTCTTGACTCGCTGTGTCAGAGGGCTGTCCTTGGTCACCGGGTTGTGAGCTACTGGCTAACGCGATCGCTTGTGTTAGGTATGCATCCGCTTCAGCATAGCGTTTTTGTCCATACCGTGCCCAGCCCATATTTTTATACCAAGCCATCTGCACTTGGGGAACACGGGCAACTTCCTGCGCTACCTCTGGTTGTTGCAGCCCAGTCCACAGAATCCGAAAAGCTTCAGAATAGTTTCCTTCAATGTTATAAATGCGCGATAGGTTATTGAAGGCAAGGGCTTCACCACCTTGAACAGCTAACCGATACTGCTCGGTAGCTTTGCCTAACTCACCCAAATCTTCATAAAGTGACCCTAGCTTAGCGTTGCAAACCACCATCTGGGGCCATAGGTCTAGGGCACGTTTGTAGTTTGCTTCCGCTAGACTAAACTGTCCGTCTTTTCGTTGAGTGTCGGCTTTTGTCATGTAACCTTTCGCAATTACCGGTAGGGAAAGTCGGAACCCTAACAAGCTAACTAGCAACACCAAAGACATCAGGGCTTGGGTCTCGCGCCAAAGATAGGGAGGAATCCGCAGGCTAGTGAGCACCGTTTGGATGATTTTGCGTCCTTGCTCGGTCAGTGCCCCACCAGTTAACAGCGCCATGGCACTCTGCCCCACGATAGCGAAGGAACCAAAGGTATCGGGCACGGTTGCCAAAAATTTGCTGGAAATATCCACCAATAAGCTGACGGATGGTGTAAGCAACAACAGGGTTAGCCCTTGCCATGCCCAGTCAAAGCGATCGAGCCGATGAGTTACTGGCTCTAGATGCCACCACCAGTTGCCCTCTGGGGGTTTCAAGCTAATCCGCACGGACTCTAGATCAATCGCACTGAGAAACTTGTCACGCCCATTGCGCAGCCGACTATCTAGCTGAATGAGCTGTACCAGGTTGGCAGTCGAATTATCAGCCATCAGCATAGATTGCACCCGATCGCGCACCCTCAAAACAGCCAACGCCTCCTCAGCACCGGGCTTTTCTGACTTCTCTAGCGTTGTTAAGGCAAGATCATAGGCCGCTAGAACAGACTCAAACTCAGAGGAAGACATAGGCCAAGTTGTAAATGCACGATTGTCACTAGTGTATAGCCTACATAGCTATTACCGCCGGTTAACTGTTGTTACCGTTGGGATGTCTGTAGCCGTAACGTCTGGAGCAGTCGCAATGTTTCTTGATAGCGTGCCATTTCTCCTTGCTGCTGATACAGTTCACTAGCCCGCTGGAGGTCAGCTAGTGCCCGTTGACGATCGCCCAAGCGCCGATAGGTGTTACCTCGGTTGTAGTAGGCGTTGGCATAGTTTGCGTCAATGCGAATCGCTTGGGTGTAATCGGCGATCGCACCCTGAGCATCCCCACTATCGTCCTTAGCGTTACCGCGGTTCAGGTAAGCAGCCGCATAGTTGGGTTGCAGGCGAATCGCTTGGGTGTAGTCGGCGATCGCACCCTTCATATCAGCCAAATCATAGCGAACTGTTGCCCGGTTATAGTAGGCATTGGCCATCGCCTGACCCTCCCAGTTTTGGTTCACTTGAATGGCCGCAGAAAAGTCAGCCAGCGCTGCCTGCTTGTTCCCCAGCTTGTAGTAAGCAATACCCCGGTTGTAGTAGGCCGGAGAAAATTTAGGTTGCAGGCGAATCGCTTGGGTATAGTCGGCGATCGCCCCTTGCAAATCACCCCGCTCGGCCTTATCTACTCCCCGATTCATCAATTCAACAGCATTCACCTGAGTCACCTGTGCCAGCACAGGCATCACATTGCTAGCTGGTAGCTCACCCAATATCCAGACTGCCCCTGCCAACATCGCAGAGCAATATACCTGCTTCATCATCGGCAACACCACGATCGCACATTTACTATTCGTAACAATCTAAGGGACTATATCACGTTTGACCAATTTGGCAAAAACTCTCCCCGTCTCCTTGTTATGAATCGTCACTAATTGCTAGCAGTACAATCGTTGCACCTGTGTCTTCACCTGCGTTATTTGACTATATATGAGGTTTTTTCTGATACCTATCGCCATCAATAATCCATTGGATCCTACTCAACTCACTCAGTAATTTGCTGCCACAAACTAGCAACGTCTATTTCATCCCAACACTCCACAATTTTGTTGTCTCGGATTCTATAAATCACGATTCCAGAAAACTCTACATATCGGTTAGTAGGAGCAACACCATGAAACATTTTCCTGTGGGTTCCCCTTGTGGTGACGCGCAGCACAACTCTATCATTTTCAGCAATTAAGTCCTCTATGGCATAGTTGGCATCAGGAAATGCATCCACAAATGCTAATTCCAACCGTTGAAGTTCGTGAAAACCAATCAAACCACGTCTACTATGTCCAATAAAGTTGGAAGCAATATAGTCTTCAAAACTATCAGAAAATCCACGATTACCATTAGTAATCCAACGTTTAATGAGATCTTTATTGCTTTCTTGATCTGTCATGAGTTGTCTAGAAATTCTGTAGAGATACTAAACTTTTGCTGATTCAACTATTTGAATTCCATACTTCTCAAGAATTACAGGCAGCCTAGGTAAATCATCAGGCAAATTTTTAATATGTTCTGAGGTTTCTATAAAGAAGTCATCAATAGCACCTCCAATCGTCCATGCAAGAAACTTGATGGATTGACCAGACTTGTTCCTATATCCGTGTGGTATTCCTACAGGAACATGCACAAAGTCACCTGGTTCCACTGTAAACTCAGCATCATCTACATACATGATCATTGACCCTTCTAGCATGTAGTAGCTTTCTTCTTCTTGAGCATGGGTATGGGGAGGAACAAAGCCATTAGGTGGAACATCAACGGTGACCACAACCATGCGGTTAGGAGAGTGCTCAGATCTTAATTTGATGCACACCGTATCACTCAAAACTTGTACACGTTGACCTTCTTCACGCTTCAGCACTGTCATAATTTTCCGCTTTTCCCTAAGGCTAATGCTCCAACAACCCAGTGTTTAGAGCTAACGTCTAGAGATACGCACACCTAGGAATCCTGGATCTTTGGGTTCTAACGTAATTTGCTGAATAGCATTGTGACTGTACAAACAAATTTTGCTATCTGAGCACAAGGTCAGCATGTGACACCTTGGTGAATCGAAGGTGAAATGTAGAGGATAGTTCCTATCCAGGATAGGCAACCCCAAGCCCGCTATGCTGATTGCAGGAGACAATGCGATCGCCGCAGCAACGATCGTCAGCTTACGCCAAGGACTGGACTGGGAACCTGTAGATTGTTGGCAACCTAGCCATGAGTTTTCACTTGGAACCTATGACCTTGCTGTGGATTCACATGGCAAGAGTGCAAGGGTTGGGTTTGGAGTTTGTCTAGGCAAGACTACAACGGTAGCTTGCGATCATGAAGCTTGCAATCATAAAAAGTGGGTGCAAGGGGAGTCATGTATCCCTTACACCCATCTACTTCACTATCCTTGGTTCATCTAGAAATCACGACAATCCATCGTTGTTGACTTCTCACTGGATACTAGTTCGCTTCAGTTGGCACATCGCCCACGTTCACTTTCACCACGCGGTTGATGACCTCAGGTGCCTTGGGCAGAATTAGAGTCAACACACCATGCTCCAGACTAGCTTGGACGTTAGTGTTGTCTACGGGCATCGGTAGCGCTACCACCCGGCGGAACTTGCCATAGGTAAACTCAGAGCGATGATATCCCTTGGTTTCTTCTGCATCGCTGCGGTAGTCGCCACTAATCAACACAGACTCACGAGTGACTTGGATATCAAGGTCTTCTTGGCGAACACCAGGCAACAGGGCGCGTACCTTCAGGGCTTCAGGCAACTCCTTAATTTCTACAGCCGGAACCCAAGGGGCACGATTGCCGTTACTGTGGTTGCCATTAGGGGTTAGGTCTTCAAACAGTTGGTCAATCTGACGTTGTAGAGAGCCAAATTCCACGATCGGTTGCCAGCGCATTACTACCATAGCGTTTTCTCCTTGCGTTCCCATCATGCGGGTTAACTTACACTTCTCATAGTGCAACGCAACACTGATAGACAACAGTCAGGAGAACCCACCAGAGTAGGGGATAGTTACCGAATAGGTTTTAGGTTCTAGGTGATAGGTGCGAGGTGCGAGGCTTGTCCCCCAACACCTAACACCTAACACCTAACTACTGCCGCTTGAAAGCATCAATCCACTGGCGAATTTGCTCGGCGGCTATATCTCGTCCACCCAAACCAAAGGCAATGGCAACAGCGACGGCGATCGACCCTAGAATGAGGCCAAATGCCAAGTTAACAATGTTGGTAGCAATGCCAATCTGTTGTAACGACATAGCAATCACAAAAGCAATGATCACAATGCGGGCAGTTTGTGCCAAGACGCGGGCTTGTCCGCTACCAGAGCTAGCAATGAGCCGGAATACGAGGTTCGCCAAGTAGAGGCCTACGCCAAAAACCAGTACACCGACCAGAACCCGACCGAGAATAGCCATCAAACCTGCCATCAAGACAGATAGTTCCTTGAATTGCAGGATGTTGATTGCAAACAGAACAGCAAACAGCATAATGCCAACCAGGACGATCGTGCCCACAATTTCTGATGGCGTGCGCACTGGAACATCCCCCGTGGCAGGTTGACCCTCCGCTGGAGCATCTACTGGTTGCTGAGGAGCTACTGGTGTAGGTAGCCCCAACCACGTAAATACATTATTGAAACCAACAGCAGCCAAGATGCTGGCTACTAAGTCCCCTAGGTAACGCCCAACTACAAAGGCCACCACAAGGGTGAGAATAGCAGCAAACACCTGCGGCAAGGTATCAAAGGTCTGCTGAAGCATGGACTTTGCTGGCTCAGAAATACCCTGAATGTCCAGTTCTTCTAATGCTGCTACACCGACGACAATCAAAATCAGGGTGTAGACCACCGTACCGATAATCCAAGAGGGAGATTGCCTACCAGCCTCAGGACTGAGGCCAGCCCGCGCTCCTGCTTGGTCAATCCCGGTTGCTGACAGCAGGTTGCTGATAAATCCACGAGAAATGCGGGCAGCTACCCAACCAACCACAGCAATAATAACGGCGGTGACAATTCGCGGTACTGCTGCCAAAATTTGCCTGAGCAGGTTTTCTAGGGGTTGCAGTTGCTGTTGCAGGCCAAGGGTGCCCAGGGCGAAATAGAGGGCAAATACTAGAATGAACCAAAATAGGGCATTGCCTAAAGTTTCGTTTAACAAGAGGGGACTAGACTCAGCCGTTGCACCGAGCGCTTCATTTAGGCGATCGTCTAGGCGAAAAGTTTGCAAGCCACGGGTTAGTAGCAGCTTTACCCCCGTTGCCAACAGCCAGCCACCAGCCAACCACGCAACGGCTGCACCAAACTGAGGCAAATAGGCAAAAATCTTGTTGAGAAAACTATTTAGTGGTTGAGACACAACCTCTAGCTGGAGAGCGTTGAGGAACGCTACCAATACAAACAGCATGACAATCCAAAAGACGATCGTCGCGCCCCATTTTTCTGCTGAGGGTGCCGAGGCACTTTGCTGTCCCTGCTGTCCCTTAAACCAAGCGGCGATATTGTCATCAATTTTTGTCTGATGTAACAGTGACTTGGTAATTGCTGCAGCAACGATCGCAATAATCCAGCCAACGATCAGAATTGCGATCGCTGACAATAGATTAAGAGCAACCTTTACAGGCTCTGAATTGAGAAAGTCTTGTGATAAACCAAAAATACCAGATGCCGATGATGCGCCGTCAGCTTGAGCCAACAGCAAACCTTGAAGCATCATGGGCATTGTTAAGCCAAATGCTTGGATAGTCCCATCCATAGTTTTTTCAACCATTAAAGAGCAGCATTGTTTGTGAAATCACCAACAACACGCCTATAGCTTGCAAGTTCACCGCACCTGAGTCAAGTAGCCAGTGAACTAAGTCCAGCAAAAGTTAACAAATTTGTCATTTACCCAATCGGTGATAGACAGAAACCTAACAGTTAATTACTCATCTTTGCTAGGCGCTAACCCAGGCACAGCAGCAGCAGCAGGGAGAGTCACCTTTGCAGCATCTTTAGTCTCGATGTAACCAACATACATAGCTCCAGGGGCAATATCTAAAGCATTGGCAACCACGTCACCCTCTAGCCGTGCCGTGCCACTCAGGAGCAATTCACCCGTCAGTGTGACCCTAGCTTTGACTACACCATGCACAACCAAATTATGAGCACGGATTTCTGGGCCTTCCACTAACCCAGTAGCGGTAACTTCCATCGTTCCTAGAACTTCGACCGTGCCATGAATAATACCATCAACTCGCAGGTTACCCTCAACGTGGAGGTTTCCCTGAAACTCGCTCGCAGCGGCGATATAGGTTAAAGGGCTAGTTGGGGTTTGCTTTCGTCTCAGCATCACATCATGACAGGGAAAGAACAACCTGAAGATACCACTATCTGGTGTGGGGAAATACAGACAGTTTATGCAATGAACATTAAAAATCGCTGGCTATTTCAGAGGTAGCTGCTTCCCTGCGATGTCCGCGCAAATACATTTGATGGCACCACTACTCTCTCGTCACTCACTCGTCACTCAGATAACCAGCAAAGTGCTTGGCAATACCCTGAACATAAATTTGCCACATTTCTTTCCGCAGGGCTAGTCTATCTGGGGTAAGGGCAGTGTATTGTCCTCACCGATCGTTAGGGCACCGCTTCCAACCAAGCAATCCTGCTTCTCCCCATTTGGGAGAAGGGGCTGAGGGATGAAAGTCTGCAAAGGTGACATGCTCCCGAACCTAATGCTAGCAGGTACCTTTTCAGGTATATCCCTATTAGTAGCTTGAGGCAGCATAACGGCAGTGCAGCAGCGGCAGATAGCCTTGAACTCTCACCGATAGCCTCTGTACCGTCCGCACCAACGCAGTGTTAAGGCGCTGGCTAGCGCTAACCAACTGATTGCGAAATCTTAATACTTATCAATCGAGGAGTCGCTAGTTATAATTTCTTGAATAATCTCTCACTTTTCCAAGGTACTCTTTACCAAGTGGTCACGATAGAGGTTATTCCAGATTTTTCTCTGCCAATACTTGAAATCTTGAGAAGGAGCTGTGTTAAGACACTTGTATACGTGCCCAAAATAGCCATCAGCAAAAATAACAACTCTAATTTTTGAAAAACAAAGTTAAGTTTTTCCAGGCGATCCATCTAGTAATATCAAATACTTTAAATAGCAAAATAAGCTTCATTTCATTTACTTATCAAACATGCCTGCCATAACCATAAATACTCTCAAATAACTTCAACTGAATATCGGGAAAATGATAAACATTATTAGAGTCATCTCTAATATATTCAAGAATACATTTGGCTACGTACTCGGCAAGCTTTACGGGAACCGCATTGCCAATCATTTGCTCTAAGTCTGTCTTATTCCCCTCAAATTTGAAGGTTTTAGGAAATGTTTGGATATAGCTCCGCTCAATAGTAGTTAAAGGTCGTAAGTCTTCAGTAATATCACATGGGTCTCCCTTATGCTTCTTATATGTTTTTGGAATTGGTCGATTAACTCCGCGAACTGTTGGACTAGGTTCATAAATACTAAAAACAGCTCTCCTCTTATAGCTTCTAGGATGACGATAGAAATACTCAATTCCCAAACTGTGACCTAAGTAATCAAAGACCGTCATAGGTTTTTTTGACTGATTTTTTCTTAAGTAATAATTCAAAGCATCGTCTATTCCATGAAGTTGACCAATTAGAAAATATCGCTTTCTAACTTGAGGAACACCACACAAACTCGCATCAAGCATTACAGAAGTTAAGCCATATTCACTTTCTTTGAATATCTGTAGTGCTGATCTCAAAACTTGACTTTTGGCAATCCTCTCAACGTTCTCCATAACAAACCATTGAGGCTTAATGTAAGCAATGATATCCGCAAAACTCAAGGTCAAGTCTGCCCTGCCAAGACTTTCATCTCTTTTCCCTGCGCTCGAAAAATCCTGGCATGGAGGTCCCCCAATGATTATTTCTGGTTTTAATTGAGCGATAGTTTCACACGCATCGCTTTTTGAAAGATCCATATTAAAAATAGGATGCCGAAAGTTATTCTTGTACACTTCAATCGCCGGCAGCCAAGAATCAAACGCTGCGACTATGTCAAATCCAGCATTTTGGAAACCAAGTGACAAACCTCCACAACCACAAAATAGATCAACTGTCCTCATTGCTAAGACATGAATTTAGATTTCTCTAATTAAATAAATCAGGAGAATTATAAATTATAGCGTCAAATCTCCTTTCAGGACTTAACAAGTTTTGACCTCCGCCTAAAATAATTTCTTTAATTTCATCCTTTTGAATCCTTGGCATTCTTAAAACTTCTGATCTCATATAAAGATTTGTAAATCTCCCATTAACTGAAAAAGCTTTATCATTTTTCGTATTATATGCAATATCAATAATTCTTCCCTGATCAAATTGAGACTGCAGGCTAAAATCATAAATCATCTTAAAGAGCCAAACAATGGCACGAATATGTCTACCAATAGTTATCGTTTGAGTTAAATTTCTATCTAATCTGCTCGAATCTAAAATTAGTTTTATAAAAGCAAGATTGCTCCAAATAAATACATCTAAACAGTTATCCGCAAGCTTAGGAGATTTTCCCATAGTTTTCCATATAGGCTGCATTATAGAAGGCTTTTGTGCTTCTATCATTGCCAATATGATTGCTCTGATGGAGGCAAACATATTAGAGAGATGGGGTATTACTTCTAGAGGTTCTGTCCAATCATTTATTTCCTCAAAATTTCCTGTAATCAAACTTTGAAGCAAATTAATATTCTGTTCAAAATATTCAGCAATACTACAAGCTAGATAGACAATAGTATCAGGTCTTACAACTATTTCACATCCATAAAGATTCTCGTCTAAAAAGTCACATGTTGAGTTATCTGGTAACGCTGTTAACTTTATTTCAACCGCTTGTAAGCAAGCCCCGGTGTCTCTTCGCTGAGTCACCAGATCTGCTCTTGGAAGAGCACCAATCAAGTATTTTTGATATGGTGTAAATTGAGTTTCAAAAGCGTAAAAAATATTCTCTGAGTTTGGGTCAATTCTGTAAAAGGATTTTGTACTGATACTTGAATGTTCAATTTCTAAATTTGAGTTGAGAATGATATATATGCTGTCGAGATTTTTACTGTATAAGTAAGAACAAAGAGAAGCTGGAAACGATGTGTTAAAACAATTTTTGCCCCAGGCTTCCTTTTGAGTAAAGTCTCGATTGCAATACCTTAACGCAAATAATCCAGGTTGCTGTTTTGGGCTATTTCTTGAAATCACAAGCTACAACTACAAAAACAATTCAGTTGGTCAGTTTACTCTAAATCAATCATTTAGAGTAAATGGCTCTTCTGGGTTCGTGATCGAACTGTATATTAGGATGCATTTGATGGTACTGAAAGTGCTGAAGCCTTGTTAGGCAAAGTATAAATCTGGCTTATTACCGGATACTCAGAAGATCTGGTTAGATCAGGACGATTGTACCATAAATTGTCTTACAATATCCTAGCTCTCTCGATGATTCTCAACCCGTCCATTACAGCCAAATTACTGAAACGTAGGACTAGGACATAATGCTTTGTCTTCTTCCTACCAGCTAAATGAAGTGACCTAACTACGTGTCAAGCACCAAGTTGACCGCAGAGGTAATGTTCCATGGGATAGGCATAAACCGTTTTCTCGGCACCACCATGCACTGTCAAATCTGCCTGTTGATCACCGTCTAGATTGAGCGATCGCATCATCATTCGTCCCTTAAAGTACCTGTTGCGACTACCTTTCCCTTCCCTTCACGCAGCAAGCCAACACAAACTGAAATCAACCTCATAGCAGCTCCAATTACACGGCTCAGTAAAGGATGAATTTAGATGATGCCAGTGCGCTAGTGGATGGACGCAGTTCTCTTAATGTACGGGGAGGAACTTCCACAATCAATCTCTATAGCCCAATGGGGCGTATTTTTCCTAAGGAGAGATCGGACTAAGTTTGTCGCTTTTTCTTCTTATCAGGAAGAAATACTATTGCAAGTAGGGCAGGAGGAAAGAGAGCAAACAACCCATACAAAGGAGAATATCCTTTTGCCTGAGCTAGTGTAGTGCAAGCCCACGAAAATAGAGCATAAAGGATTATGTAGTAAGTTGCTTTGCCTACAAAGAGTGCATCAGAGATAGAGAGAATATTAGAATCAAGCAAAACTCTCAAAATAATTGCAATTACAAGCTCTCCAAGGAATAGAAAAATCCATACAATGATGCCCAGTAGCTTGGCTCGAC
This sequence comes from Cyanobacteriota bacterium, assembly GCA_025054735.1. NCBI lineage: Bacteria > Bacillati > Cyanobacteriota > Cyanobacteriota bacterium. The sequence goes on from JANWZG010000001.1 coordinate 43,803, forward strand.
GCTCGTATTTTTGAATCATATTAGATCCTGAAACTATGGTTATATTCATCAAAGCAGATATGCCTAGAATGCCTAATAGATAGAAAAGATGCTGAGCTAAATTTTTAACTTTCTCTCTCCATGCTCCATTTTTATCAAGTGGATGGCTGCACTACTGAAATGCCTGATATTTTGAGTTGACCGTTAGTGCGGCGCAGGTAGTAGCGCACAGTAGTGGTTTTCCAGCCGCTAGCACGGGTGTTGAGTTGTCCGTTTTCAAAATAGGTGATGTATTCACCAACGCGAACCTCAATGATGGCTGCTCCAGATTGGTCGGCGCTGAACATGCGAGTTTCTTCAATACCTTGTGCCCCATATTCGTACCAAGCGTTGTTTCGTCGCAAGAATGCAACAGGGCCGTTGTCGCTTAGCAATTCTTGACGCAGGTTGCCTGTGGTTAGCTCTTCGATGCGTTGTCGGCTGTAGGGTGGCGCAAAAATTTCTCGCTTTGCCTGCAACCATCGATTCACCAAGTTTCTGGCTTGCTCACGGGTTATTGCGCCGCCATTACGAGCACTAGTTTGTAAGGATGTGGTGGAGAATCCTCCATTGGGTCGGCGACGCTCGCAGATATAGCGCAGTGTAGCGTCTCCATTGGTGTCAGGTATGACAGTGGTTAAATTTGTGGGGACGGTGAGATAGCTTTGGTCAAAGCTGTCAACTACTTCACCATAGTGATCGTGGTAAACCGCTCGCAGTGCTCCTATTTGTTGAGTTGTACAGTTTACGTACATCAACATAGTTGAACTTCGATGTCGGCGGTAGCCATAGGATTGATCTTCAAAAAATACAATTCTTTGCCAAAACGTTCTGCTATCGCCTGTGCCTCTGATGCTGTCTACATCAACTTCACCAGTTGCCCTAGAGTTACTCCAAATCGTAACCCATTGCCTTGCCAAGGCAGGAGTTGCCTGTAATGTGAGCATGCCAGACATGAGAGTAGCTAAACTAACAAGTAGAGTGCGCCATGTAACCATAGAACAAATGATGCGTTAGAGGTAAGCAATTAGAGCAAACCTGGCAAAGCTAGCTTGCAATCTAGAATCTTTAGAAATTCTTAAGATATTTTATGTTTATACTCACATAACTCGTGTCTGACTACACCTGTAGTTTCACTGAGAAAATTTGCTGCGATCGTCCCTAATATTTGATGCGTGGTGGAGCTGGAGATGATCGTCAAGCATTTCATCATCCAGACTTAAACTAGATGATGTCTTCCTGTGTTTACCTCAAGACGACATGACGCTGCGAAATCCTTGTAGGACATCATGCATTGGCTTGTACAACATTAAGCCCTTGTTACAAGACTAGTATCATGTCAGTGAATTGGGCATTTTTGGCTCCTACATTTGGTAAGAGTAGACAGAAACGAGTGATGTTGATGTCCCAGTAGAGTTTTCTGCAACACCGAGCCTACTACGGCAAGTAGAAGACTATTTGCGAGACATGTTGGATGCTGTTGCGGCAATTGAACAGTTTACGGTGGATATTGATTGGCAAGATTTCTCACAACGGCAAGGTAAGTAGTTACGGTTAAGTATTGTGATGGATTGCTAGCTCGATGAAGCCAGTTTGAGGGTCGAACTGGCGATCGAACACGATTCCCTGACACTCTCCATAGACAATCTCGGCAGTAGTGTAAATTAGGCAGCCGTCACAGACATGACCGCCGATTGTGCGTCCTGTGTGGTCGGCGATCGCCATGTGCAGGTGAATGCCGTGCTGAGAGAATAACCCGCTCAGGGCGAGGATTTCAAATCTGCCAGGGAGGATGGTGGGGGTTGGCTGGTCAGCATAGCGAATGGCGGCTTGGGTGAGGCTACCGATCGCCGAGAGGATAAACCCAGCGTGGATGGATTGGTTAACGGCGATTGTCAGGAGGCTCTGACGCAGGTCATCACCAGGATTCAGGCGCAAGGCATGGGGGGCAAGCGATGTTGAACGATGCATGTTAACAATGATAACGATAGTGACTTAGTGATAGCAGCGCATGGAAAATCCATAGATGCCTATTGGCTAAGACACTGCCTGACAAAAGCTCGGAATGTTTTCTCAGCTTCGATTTCATCCTGTTGAGCTTGGTTCAAAAAATCATAGAGGTATACCTTTTCTACCCAAGGGAAGGTAGGACTACGATCGCACACCTGATACATCCCATCTTGGAGAGCATAGATTTGCCAGTCTTGTCCATCGTAGCGCCACAACTCAGGAACTCCTATGGCAGCATAGAGGCGATTTTTGTCAATATTAGTGTGGGTGATGTCCACTTCCACAACTAGGTCTGGAGGGGGGTCTTGTGTTAAGTCTATTGAGCGCCCTGCTACTTGAGGCTGGTGTCGGATGTAGTAAGCATTGTCTGGTTCTGCACCACGGTCTAAGTCTGGTCGGTTTAGCGTTGTGGAACGTAGGGACTTCAGTTTTAACCCCATTTCTCCCACTAATATGCGGATAAACAACCCAATTAGCTCGCTAGCATACTCATGGTGTTCTAAGGGCATAACAATTTCTAAGGTTCCCCGATCGTAGGTCAGACGGGCAGCGCGACTTTCGGGTAGAACTTGGAGAATCTGCTGATAGGCTTGCCACGTTAACCCATACAATGTCACACGCTGTTCACCGAAGTGTTCCTGAGGCACGGGTGGTGCAATGGCAATCATAGGGGGCGCATTTCCCGATGAATCAGACCTAGTTTCATTATGATGCTAGTTGCTGCTGAGTTGATGGGTGATCTGCTGGAGAGCATTGATATCTGCACTGCAAATAGTGGTGAGGTTTTCGGTGATGGTGGTAATATCCCAATCCCACCAGCAGATGCTGAGGAGGGCGTTGATGGTGCTGTCGTCAAAGCGCTTGCGGATGGGTGTGGCTGGGTTGCCGCCGACGATCGTATAGGGTTCCACATTGCGGGTGACAACAGACTTGCTGGCGACGATCGCCCCGTCACCGATCTGGATTCCTGGCATGATGGTGGCATTGTAGCCAATCCAAACATCGTTGCCGATGACGGTATCTCCTTTGTGGGGCCAGCTTTCTGGCATTGCCTTCTCCCATCCGTTGCCAAACACAGGGAACGGATAGGTAGTGAACCAATCAGTGCGGTGGTTGCCGCCGTTCATGATGAAGGTAGTTTTTGCTGCGATCGAGCAAAACTTACCGATGATCAGCCGATCGCCCTCGAAGTCGAAATGGTAGAGAACGTTGCGCTCAAAGCCTTCGGGGTCTTCGGGGTCGTCATAGTAGGTGTAGTCACCGACGATGATCATGGGGTGGGTCACCACATTTTTCAGGTAAACCAAGCGCGTTTGTCCCCCTAGGGGGTATTTCGTATCAGGGGAAGGTCCAAACACAGGTGATCGTTTAATTGAGCTACTGGTAGAACCGTAGCATAGCACTCTTATTTCCAGACTGCACCTAGTATTGGTCGGGGTCAATGCCTTGCGCTCGGAGGAGGTCGGCTAGGCGCTGCGATCGTAGTCGTTCTTGCTCTGCCTGGTATTCGGCTTGTTCTGCTCGCAGCCGTTCCTGTTCTGCTTGGTGTTCGGCTTGTTCTGCCCGCAGTCGCTCCTGTTCTGCCTGGTGCTCGGCTTGCTCTGCTCGGAGCCGCTCTTGGACAGTTAAGGTTTCTAGCTCGTCCGATCGCAGCAGACGCTCACCGGTCTGTCCATCTTGAATGACTAACCGACCATCTTGCAAACTAATCCACAGGTCTAGGGTTTGGCAGTAGATACGTCCGTCGTCATCCGGGCTGATGGGTTGATAGGTTCCTAATGGTGTCAGACGGTAGCCTAGTACCTCGTCGATCATCTGTTCTCGATAGGGACGACGGTCAACGATCACATATTCCTGAACTCTAGCAGTGGCGTAGTGTAGGACTTTGATTTCGCGATCGGCTTTGCGATAGCGGGGCGAAACCACCTCTAGCACAAAGGCAGGACGTACTCCTTCGTTTGACACAATAAACTTGGTGCGGTTTTGCTCCTTGTTGCGGATGCCAAAAGCAACGCAAACATCGGGGGAGTGAACCTTCAGATCGGGGATATCCCACTCGATGAGTAGATCGTGAAATACACCAACATCGGAGCGATCGGCATAGCGACGGGCAGTGATATCTTTTGCGTCTAGGCTAGCTTGGTCATGGAAAGTGCTGTTGGGCAAACGGTAGTCCTCCTGGGGATGCAAAAATTCCTCCTCTGTCAGGGGCACCATTACCTCCGTCGTGGTGCCGTCAGCCAGCACAATCGTCTCATAGCGCCAGCCGCACTCTGCCAATTCAGTAGACAAGTCAGTGGGAATAGTTGTCGTCACTATAGTCATGAAGCGTCTCCTGCAATGGCTATTTGTTAAATACCGACGATACAACAATGGTCACTGTCGCGGCGGCAATCAGGCTAAAGGCTAGCTGTACGACCCACTGGGTAGCTTTCTGGTAGGTCTCAAATTTGTCGTTAAACATACTGACTTCTTGCTTGTAGCCTAGGACTTCTTGCTTGTAGTTCAGGACTTCCTGTTTGTATTCAGCTACTTCATGCCGATAGCTTTCTACATCCTGCCGGAGCTGCTGGACTTCGGCCAAGACCGATCGCATCTGTTGGACTTCGGCCAAAACCAACTGCATCATCTGCCGGAGATCGTCTAGTAACTCAGTAGATGGCTGTGATGATTCAGCGGATGACATGAGAGCTAGTTCAAGATGACTAGTTTCATCATACTGCCTAATCAGGGCGTTGGAGGTCAGCGGGGGGCAGCCAAGTTGTGATTCGCCCCTCTGCTGTCAGACAAGCGATGCCATCACTGGTGATGCTATGGACAATGAGAGTGCCGGGATACTGACGCTGCAAGTTGGGATGGTTACCGATGTAAGCAACTCGATCGCCAACCGCAAGGGGACAAGGGACGATCGACGCAGCATCTACAGCCTTTAACGTTGGATCAATTTCATCAACACTTGTCTGAATATCCCCCCGCGACGGGCTATGGGAAGTTGATCTCTCCAGCAACGATTGATCAATACCATTTCCAGCATCATCTCGGTCATTAGTTTCATCGCCCTGGACAGATCCAGAGCCAGGAGGACTGCCACTCAAGGTGGATGATTCTTTCACATCGTCTGGGAAAAGGGGTACAGGGACTTGGCTGATCACCTCTCTTGCTGGGGGGGATAGAGGATATGCTTCTGCGTCTAGCTGGGGTCTAGTATCGGCGGCAGCAGTTGATGGCTGATCGGGCAATTGTGGATCAGGATCAATGCCAATATCTGGCTCTGGGAAAGGGTCGATCGTCCCTGAATTGATCAATTGTTGATGGTCAGCATCCCTCTGATTCTCGATGAGAGAAAAGGAGTTGAGGGGGGTAGACAGGCTGGCAGTTTCCTGTAGAGTAGGCACACTCTGACCAGAGGGTATATACACCGACTCAGCACCCACGCCCTCGATCGTCCCGTGACCCGCAGCAACCAGGGTTTGCATCAACTGGCGAATTTGCTCCACGGGCATCCGCCGCAGGGCATAAACACCGCTCTTAGCTTGGGAAGCTGTGACCCTGCCCAGTTTTTCGGCATAGCGTTGCAGTTTCAGGCTAGGGCCTTCTAAACCAGCGTCGGGAGAGTTGTGGGTGTAAATCAGGCGGTATTGCCAGAGGTAGTAGGCAGCTAGTTCGATCGCCTTTTCCATGGTGTCGCCGGTGATCACTTGGGTGGGACGATCGCCGCGCAGGGTCGCATTCACCAAATGTAGCCATAGTGCCAGCCGACTGGTGTAAGACTCTATTTTGGGATAGACTGCCCGCAGTCCCACTGCTGATTCCGTAATCTGAGCATCGACTAATTGATGTTGCCAGGTTTCTAGCAGTTGTTTTGCCTCGTAACTGAGCAGGTAGTCTTGGGGAGGAAGCTGCTCCAGGTCGCGGTAGAGGCGCATCAAGGCTTCAGAGATGCCTGTATCTTGGTCATCTTGCAACAAACGGAGATAGCGCCGGGGGAGTTTGGGGGCACAGAGCAACCAACGGGCAAAGCTACCATTGAAATCAGTGTGGTCGCCCATGAGCTGGCTCAGGGTTTCCCATTGGTAGGCTCCGGTGCGAGAGACCGCAGACTGGGCAAGGCAAACGGATTTTTCGGCACGATCGTACAAAATCGCTGCCCCATTCCACTGGTCTAGTTCGGCCTCTTCATCGGCACCCACACCACCTCTGTACATATTGCGAGATTTAACATTGCCCACCAATTCATCGCGATAGTAGAGGATGCCGCGTGGGTTTTCGCTGTGAATACGTTGCAGGGTTTCCAGGGTGACATCCTTAGTAACATAGCGCTTGCGAGTAGGGGGCTGGCGATAGTCTCCATCCTGGGACTTGTTGGCAGCCTGTTGCTCTGCTTTGTAGTCGGCAAGGTCTAGTTGGTAGCGATCGTGTGCCTCCTTTTCCAAGGCAATTAGAGGATCGATAATCACCCGCTGCACTGGCGTTTTCAAGGAGCCAGAATCTGCTACCACCGCTGTCCAAAACACCATTGGTTGAGTATATTTGGCACTAGGCTTGACTACGACCCGTGCTCCGGTACCAATGCGCGAAGCAGCAGCAGGCAACAACGTCGTGAATAGCATTTCTGGAGCCGTTGGCATGGCCCTAGCTGTATCAATCAATTGTTGAGCAAAGGCTGGCTCTAGGTAACGGTGTAGATTGAGTTGCGTGTGGCGGATGTTCAGCAGGTTGTGCAGTTTTTGAATGGCATCGGCTAGGTTGGTTTGCAGGTCAACTTCAATCATCAAGGCCTGTGCTAGGTGAGAAATATCACGGTAGTAATAGCCTGCCGTTTGTGCCAACTCCATCAGGGCAAACTCTCTCTGTCCTGGGGAATCGTGCTGCCGCAGAATCGTGAGGATCTGATCCCGGAGAGAGGGAGAAGCTGACGGAGGATGGAGAACAGGGGATGGAGGGACAGCAAGGGCGGCAGCAGTGAGGAAATCTTGCCAGGTGTAGCCGACATCAAGGGCATTGGAAACATCCCAGCCAGCGATCGGGCAATCCTCTGGCATGGGCACTTGGGCAATGCGTCCCCGATCGCCCAGCACCAGCGCTAGTTTTTCTGCCCCAGCCTCTCCTGGAACTACACCATCTTTACGAGGTTCGTCATTACGATCAAAGAAAATCGTCACTGTACCCGGTAAGGGATCCAACTGGTCAAGGGGTGGTATGGTGCCGCAGCCTGCGGTAGAACAAGCAACAGCAATCGATGCCCCCTGCTGTTGTGCTTCCCAACCAAGACGCATCCCATCCCATTCCCCTTCACAGAACCAAGTCTCTGTAGCATTCTCTGGGTGATAGGTCAGCCACACCGTTGCCGGAACCCCGTACTGGCTCCAGCGGCTCAGACCATCGGGACGATCGTCCCCCGTTAGCCATGGTGCAATGCGTAACTTGCGGTAAAACTGTCCCGGCTGGTTGGGTACAGGAATGTGCAGGGCGATCGCCCACACATAGCGTAACTGCGGGTGATCCTTGAGGGGATAGCGCTCCAACCCAAGCTGGAAATGGCGGATCATGTCACGGGTAAAGCCGCGACCCTCTAGCCAGCAAAGAGCCTGCTGTTGATCTGGTTGACTCGCACTGAGCAGACGATCAACTGACTGCTGCACCTGCCGTCGGCTAAAGACCTGTGGCGAACGCAGCCCGACCTTTGTGACCTTCGTGTCTTTGTGGTGTTCTTGTTTGCAGTGTTCTTGAACAGAGAACCCAGCACTCGCAGCAAACGGTAGCGGTGCATTCAACGCCGCCCGGATCTGCTCTGGCGTGCAGCCGCGATAGCACCAATACTTGCCGTTGTCATTGACCTGAAGGTTTTTCTGCTTGAGCTTGCCGTCCTGTTCGCAGCTAGGACAACTCGCCCGCCCATTGTGAACTTCGATGTAATTACGAATGTCAAATTTACACCCGTTGCGGGTGTGCGCTACAATCTTACTAAGCATGATAAATATCCAGCTCATGGCTGGGCGAATGACGACCCACTAGCTCGCAACTAGTGGGTTTTGTTTTGGGTTTTGTGTTTGCAAATAACTGGAAAATGAGACCGGAATGCCGCCCTCACCCAGGTGCTAACTAGCCCTCTGCACCTTCGACGCGACGGGTGCTGTCCAGATCTTGAACTCGCACTAGTTTGTAAGTACCTCGTGCTAGTTGCTCCAAAAGTTCGCACTTTGTCCGCACATTTTCTTGAGCTGCTAGCTTGTCTAGGGCTAACAGAGCTGTAGGTGTGAGAGACAGGGTGGTGCGCGTTTTTGGCTCACCCCATGCCAGGGGACGACCCAACCGTTCGCGTTTTCTGGTTTGCATTGGACGTAACAGCAGTTGAAAAATAGTGATCCTGATCTTAATGCATAACTAATGCATAAGAAAGTATTTGGTATGCATTAATGCATAACATTTTGTTACGCAGCACTGGTTTAAACACCGATCGCCCTGTTACAGATCGATCACTTTTGGGAAAAGCTTTCAGGGCTTGCGATAGATAACTACTAATGACTCAAGTAATAATGACTTAATAATGACTCAAGTAATGATTTAAGCTGCAAGCATTTGACGGAGCATTACTCGTAAGGCCGATCGCCAGTGGGGCGGAATCGTTCCTAGTGCTGCTGACACTTTCTTGCCGGACAGTACCGAATAAGCTGGGCGCTTGGCTGGGGTGGGATATTCGGCAGTGGTAATAGGAACGACCCGCTGCATGGCTAGGGACATGTCTAAGGCAGCCGCCTCTTCAAAGATGGCCACAGCGAAGTCATACCAGCTAATGGCTCCACTGTTGGTATAGTGATAGGTGCCAGGACTGATCGTCTCCTGCAAGAGACCTAGAAGTAACTGGGCGATCGCGGTGGCCAAGTCCCCTGTCCATGTAGGTGTGCCTACCTGGTCAACCACCACCCGCAGTTCTTCCCGCTCTTTGCCCAGCCGCAGCATCGTTTTCACAAAGTTGCCTTTGCCGCCTACACCATAAACCCACGCCGTGCGCAGAATCAGATGGCGATCGCAGGCTTGGCGCACCCCATCTTCTCCCAGCAGTTTGGACTTGCCATAGGCACCAACGGGATTGGGGGTATCATCTTCCAAGTATGGGGTGTTCTTCTGGCCATCGAATACGTAGTCAGTAGAAATGTGGATGAGAGGAATGTGCAACTCCTGTGCCACCTCTGCCATGACTGTGGGTGTAGTGCCATTGATCGTGTTAGCAAGGTCTGCCTCCGACTCTGCCTTGTCTACTGCTGTGTAGGCAGCGGCATTCACGATCGCCCTCGGTCGCCAGTCCCGAATCTTTGTCCGCACCTGCTCCGGTTGTGACAAGTCCAGTTCATCTCGACTGACTGGCATCACCTCACCCACTGTGGCTAACACTGGTTGGAGGTCGTGGCCTAATTGTCCTGCTGCGCCTGTTAACAAAATTTGGGTCATGGGTATACCTCCGCTGTGGCAAAGGGTGTACCAGCTTGGTCTTTTTTAGAAAGGATTGGCTCACCCTCTAGCTTCCAGTCAATTCCCAAGTCTGGATCATTCCAAAGAATGCTGCGCTCATAGGCAGGTGCATAGTAGTCTGTTGTTTTGTATAACACTTCTGCTGAATCGGATACTACTACAAATCCGTGGGCAAAGCCGGGGGGCACCCAAACCTGACGCTTGTTGTCGGCGCTGAGGCTGACTCCTGTCCATTGACCAAAGGTGGGGGACGATCGCCGAATATCCACCGCTACGTCGTAGATTTCGCCAGCAATCACCCGCACCAACTTGCCTTGTGCTTGCTGAATTTGGTAGTGCAACCCGCGTAGCACATTCTTGACAGACTTGGAATGGTTATCTTGCACGAACCGCACACTAAGGCCAGTTTTTTCACAGAAGACTTGCTCGTTATAGCTTTCAAAAAAGAAGCCCCGATCGTCGCCAAATACCCGTGGCTCAAGAATCAAGACATCAGGGATTTCAGAGGGAACAATATTCATGAACTTATATATTAGACAACGATGCTGAGGACGGTGGAGTTACCCGTCCAGAAATAGTGCGCTTAAAGAATACACTGTTGGTGAAGAAATCTATCAGCACGTAGGGTGGATCGTTATTAGGCTTGCACTGAATCAATTGCCGTAACCGCCATAGGGATCGACCGAGCAGCCAGATTATGTCGGCAAGGGCAGCATAGAGCCAGCCGTAGTTTTTTACAAAGAATCGGCGGCGCGACACGAACAAGTAGGGTGGTAGCCGTTTTGGACGTTGATCGCGGACGGTGACACCAGTGCTTTGCCCAGCAATGTGCATAACGCGGCTTTCAGGCACATACCAGCAGGGCCAGCCAGCCCGTTTGGCCTGCAAGCAAAAGTCGGTTTCTTCGTAGTAGAGGAAGTAGTCCTCGTCCATGAGGCCGATCGCGTCGAAGACTTCCTTGCGAATCATCAAGCTAGCACCGGGGAGCCAATCGATCGGTTGGGCCACAGGTGTTAAGGTTTGAGGAACAACATGTTTTTTCAGCAACTTGGTGACAAAGCCTAGGCGTAGGCCATCGTCCAGTTCGCTCCAAAGGGAGGGAAATTTGAAGCCGATCGGCCACAGGCTACCGTCGGCATTTTCAAAGCTGCTACCAGCAATGCCGACGTGGGGGTGATGCTCCATGAAGTCCAACAGGGCATGGAGTGCACCAGGACGCACCTGAGTATCAGGATTCAGCAGCAGCACGTAACTGGGAGGATAGGCTGACTGCAAGGCCGGACGAATGGCAAAGTTGTTGCCGTAGGCATAGCCGCCGTTGTAGGGAGCAGGCAAGAGATACGCCCAATCATGCCAGTGGTTTTCAGCGATCGCAGCGCTGATTTGGGCTACCGAGTCATCTCCAGAGGGATTGTCAACCACGGCAACACGTACACTGGGCAGTGCTTTTACTTCTGGGTATAGCGATCGCAAACAATCGACAACTAAATCTGGCCGACGATAGTTAACAATGACAACCAGAAGCTGTAGCGGGCTGGTCCAAACACTAGCAGTCATAGGGTTAAAGAATGGCTGATAAATGATTAGATGCAGACGAGGCAGGCATTTGAGTGGTGATGTAGTTTCGCAGAATTTCTGCCATCACAGCGACATTTGGCTCTTGGAGCATACTGGCATGACCGCCAGGTACATCGTACACTTTCACGCCCTTGATTGTTCGTCGCTCCCAGCCTAGTAATGGGTCGCTGTAAATATGGCTAAACGGCTCATCAGTGCCTGTGCCTTCCGTTGCTCGCAACAATACTAGCTCACCGTCAAAGGGTTCAAGGGGACGATAGTCTAGCTCGGCGTAGTTGTAGGCTGTACGTACAGAAATGGGTGCTAGCCAAGCTGGTATCGGACGGTTGCGATCAAGGCAATAACGAAACAAGCGCATCTTCAGGTTTTGCTGTAGTCTCTTGAAGCGGCTAGTCACCTCGTATTGCACCAAGTTAGTTACCTTTTGCCAGACTTTGGTGAGGATAAATAGCCAGCGCTGCCAGTGGGGTAGCTTGCTGCCTTGACTCAGTGCTTCAGAAAAACGGCTCATGCGTTGTCCAGCAATGTGGCCAACCCGTTTAGGTGCTGCTACATCGGCAGAATCCATCAGGGCTACCAAACCAATCTGCTGACCTTGTGCTCGCAGTTGCCGTGCCACTTCATAGGCCAACACGCCACCCGCGCACATGCCTCCCAGAAAGTAGGGGCCAACGGGTTGCACGCCGCGAATTTGGTCAGCGTAGTAGCTTGCCATGTCTGTAATGCGAGTATGGAGCATGGGAAATTGGTCGTTGCCAAGGGGCTGCACACCATAGACAGGTAAAGATGGATCCATGCGCTTTGCTAGGTTGCGATAGAGCAGGGTTTCGCCGTCACCATCGTGGATTAGAAACAGAGCGTAGTTGGCATCTCCGGGCTTCAGCAAGACAACGGATCCCTTAACGGTTTGCTGATCAGTTTTGTTGATCAAGTCAGCGAGTTGGGCGATCGTGGGTGCTGCCAAAATCGTTGTTAGAGGCAGTTTTTTGCCAAATTCTTGCTCTATCCAAACAAATAGCTCCACCGCTAGTAGAGAGGTGCCGCCTAGGTCAAAGTAGTTATCTTCGATACCAACGGCATCAAGGCGCAACAGCTTACACCACTGTGCCGCTAGCAGGTGTTCTGTAGCGGTCTGTGGGGGCACAAACGCTTGCTTTAGAGAGCGAGCTGATTTTGCTCGTCTTTCCAATTGGGCAAGGATTTGCTCTGGCTGATATAGCTCAAGGGCAATGCGTGTCTGTTGGGCAGATTTGTCGATCGCGGTAGCCTGACTACCATTCACGCTAGAACTCTTTGCCTTGGGCTTCTCGTCTGCAAGGGCCAGCACTTCAGCATTAGGTGTATGGGTAACTGTAGCAGCATAGTCTGCTGGAAAGCGATAACAGGCACCGTCTCCGTCGGGTTGTTTGTAGGCTGCCCCCACACTGTCAAGGAAGTTGAGGACAGGCAGGTTTTTCTTAGTAGGACGGTAGGGTATTAGTACGTAGTTCAATCCCTTGCTCTGGGCAACAGTCCCCAAATGGTTGAGCATAGCATGTTCTACCCCTCGTCCCAGTACTCGGCAACTGAGTAAGAAGGAATCAACTTGCAGAGCATTATCAGCCGTGCCGAAGATCATCACTCCCACAAGCCCATAATCGCCAAAACGATCACTGACCTGCACCATACGGCACTCTAGCCCAGCTTGGGCAAGCTGCTGAATCTCTGTCTCTGAGCGTCGGATCGTGGTGATATTAAACTGGTTAGTGCGCTGAGTAAGCTGAGAAACACGAGGAATTTGCTCCTCTGTGGGAACGTCGATTGTAATCGTGAGGTTAAGACCAGCCAGGAAGTCACTGATTGTGGGAGCCTCTTTTTGGAAGCGCGATCGCTCTATATTTTGCTTGTAGAGTGCTGTGCGCTGCTTGTCTTCCTCTGTCACCTTCAGGTGATCAAACGCCCATATATGGTTCAGGAACTGGGGAATATCTCCTGCGATCGGTAATTGCAACGTCAACACCTCTGGACAAGCTGATCGCACCTCTGCACATTCCACTGGGTTATCATCGATAAAAATGAAGCTATCTAGTCCTAAATTTAACTCCTGAGCCAGGGACTTTAAGTTTTCAGATTTGGGCATCCAGTTTACTCGCCATGCCACCAAGTGTTCCCGCTTTAGGATCATGTCTTGACGCTGATCAAACACTTCCATGACATCAGCTTCAATGTTCTTGCTACAGAGACAGATCACCATTCCTGCCTGTTGCTGCTTCACCATAAAAGCCTGCAATTCTTGCCAAGGAGGGGGAATCTCAATACCCATAACCCCATCTTCACCTACAACTCCCTTCCAAAGGGTGTTATCGCAGTCTAGGACAATCACCTTATAGGGTGGATGTTTGAGGGCATAGATCTTGCGAGCCAAGATAGTGCCCAAAGTGGCAAAGAAGAGTGGCGTGAAGGGGATATGCCCCAGCTTGTCTCGTGATGGGTCGTAGTAGTTAGCTACGGGGTACAGAGCAAAATCTGCTGTTTGCACCAGGTACAGACCAGGAATGCTGCTGGTCTCAGCTATAAATTGCTCAGTAATCCGCTGGAAGAAAGCAGCTCGGCTGGGATCTGCCTGCACGGCTGGTGAAGACGGGCATAGCCCAACTATGTAGGGTGTTGATGATCGTCCTGTTGCTGCTCTGAGAGCTACGATTAGGTCATCTAGATTACGCTCTACTTGGGCGATCGAGTCATCGTGTTCTGCTAGTTCCCGTTGCCAGTCTTCCCAGCGTACTAGGATAATATTCACACCTTGGCGATTTTGGGCTAACAGACTAGACGGGTTCAGCAACTCTTGAAAGATTTGATTGTAGGGAGCAAATTCCACTCCAGCAGACAAGTTGAGAGTTTGTAGCCAGAAGCTGAGTGAGTCTTCTAAAGGTTCTGCTGTAAACGTAGCCGCAATTGCGATCGTTTGGTCTTGGGCGCGGGGTTCCTTGACTACAGCCGCTTCAGTAAGCATAATAACCTCATTGACACTGACACTATATTAAGCTGGGTGCTCTAAAAAATTATGTAAAGTGCTGGTAAAAAGCACAGTTGCCCCTTCATCATTTTTCCCTACCCCCAGTTAACCGCTACTCATATTGGTGCCGACTGACCAGTGCCAACAAGCTAAACTTAAAATTAACCATTCCCCTATACCCATGCCCCGCTGGTTCAACACCGCTGGCCCCTGCCGTGCCGACATTCACTACATGCTGCCCCCTACTGGCCGGTTGCCGCAACTGGAGCGCCTGATTGCGCAAGAAACCTATTTCGTCATCCACGCCCCCCGGCAGACCGGCAAA
>JANWZG010000002.1 GCA_025054735.1 Cyanobacteriota bacterium
TGCTTGTTTTGGGATTGCTGGCCCCGTTGTCAATAACACCAGTCAACTGACCAATCTCGACTGGCGGCTGGAGGCCGGTCGTCTTGCCCAGGAACTGAACATTTCCCACATTGACCTCATCAACGATTTTGCAGCGATCGGCTATGGAGTCCTAGGGCTAACCCACAATGACCTCTACACTCTGCAAAAGGGTGATCCCCAAGCAGGTGCCCCGATTGCGGTGATTGGTGCTGGGACTGGCCTTGGTGAAGCCTTCCTGGTGGGTCAAGGGGCAAATTACCGTGTGTTTGCTAGTGAGGGAGGTCATGCTGACTTTGCACCCCGCTCAGAACTGGAGTTTCAACTGTTGCTGTACTTGCGTGACAAGCATGGGATTGACCGGGTGTCTGTAGAGCGAGTAGTCTCTGGTGCAGGTATTGTTTCAATCTATGAGTTTCTGCGCGATCGGGGTATGGCTAAAGAATCACCTGCTCTCACCGAGGTGTTCAAAACTTGGCATCACCAAATTGGACGAGAGGAGAAAACGATCGATCCCGCGGCAGAAATTTCTAAAGCAGCCCTCAGTGGTCAGGATTACCTTTGCGAAAAAGCTATGGAACTATTTGTCAGTGCCTACGGAGCCGAAGCTGGCAACCTTGCCCTGAAGCTATTACCCTATGCAGGACTGTATGTGGCTGGTGGCATTGCTGCTAAAAACCTGCCCTTGTTCCAAAACGGAGACTTTATGCGCGCCCTGTTGCAAAAAGGTCGGATGCGGGCAGTGTTAGAACGGATTCCTGTCAACGTTGTGCTGAATCCACGGGTGGGTTTGATTGGTGCTGCCTTGTATGCCGCCTGTAGCACTGAATAACTGGTTCACATACCTAGAACAATTGAGCTATAGTAACGATAATCTCCTTGCTGCATCCCTATGGTCAAGATTGTTAGTCGCACGCCCCTTGGCTCTCAACCTGTTTTTGACATTGGCCTAGAACGCATCCATAACTTTCTGCTAGCCAATGGCTTGATTGCCTCTAATTGTTTTAATAAGTCCCACTCGACGGCCTATGGCTATGTCACTTATCAGACTGCCTACCTGAAGGCCAATTATCCTGTGGAATACATGGCGGCTCTGCTGACGGCTAATGCTGATGATCAGGAAAAGGTGCAGAAGTATATTGCTGACTGCTTAAGCATGGGGATCACGGTGGAACTGCCAGATATTAACCGATCGGGCATTGACTTTACACCCCAGGGCAAAACCATCCTGTTTGGCCTATCGGCAGTGCGCAATGTGGGGCAAGCGGCGGTGGAGTCCCTGCTGGCAGCAAGGCAGGAGGGGGGTGCGTTCAAATCCTTAGCAGACCTGTGTGAGCGTATTGACGTGCGCACTGTAAACCGTCGGGCACTGGAATGTCTCATCAAGTGTGGTGCTATGGATTGTTTCAACGCCAATCGCAACCAACTGTTAGCAGACCTCAAGCTGGTGTTGGACTGGTCACAGGCTCGTGCCCGTGAGCGTGCCAATGGCCAGGGTAGTTTATTTGACCTGTTAGGCAGTAACTCTGCTTCCTCAGATAGCAACTTTGATGCAGCTCCCAAGGCTCCACCTGTGCCTGACCTCCCCCGGCAGGAAAAGCTCAAATATGAAAAGGAACTCTTGGGCTTTTATATTTCTGACCATCCGCTCAAGGCTGTTCAACAGTCTGCCCGGATTCTAGCCCCTGTGAATCTGAGTGATTTAAACTCTTTGCCAGAGAGTGCATCGATTAGTGCTATTGCCATGATTACTAGCCTGAAGCAAGTGACCACTAAGAAGGGCGATCGGATGGCAACCATGCAGATTGAAGATTTGAGTGGGCGTTGTGAAGCCGTTGTGTTTCCCAAGGCCTACGATCGCCTGAAGGATTTACTCATACCCGATGCCCGCCTGATGATCTGGGGTAAGGTTGATGTCCGTGAAGAGCAGCGGCAATTGATCATAGACGATGCTGAACCTGTGGATCAGGTGCAATTGGTGATGGTAGAGCTGGATCCACAGCGAGCTAGTGACGTGGCCGAACGCAATCGCTTGCGAGAAATCCTGGTGGCCAATCGTGGCAGTGATGAAAAAGCCAAGGTTCCAGTGGTAGCAATCGTTGGCACTCCTACCTACCGTCAGTTCGTCCGTCTTGGCCCCCAGTTCCAGGTGCAAAATTCAAACGCAACGGTCTCAGCCCTACTCAAGGCTGGTTTTCAGGCGCGTACCAGTTCCTTGGTGGCCCATTCTATTGCCTCCTAACTCGTTGTAGCCTCCATCAAATCGGCAACCACACCTAGGAGTAATTCTCCAGCTTCATCCAGGCTGTGGCCGATCGTCATTACCCCATCGTCGTGACCTGCCATCACTAGGATTTTTCTTGTGGCCAAGTCTTCCTCTCGAAACAATCGCTCCATTTCCCCTGCCATCTGAGGTGTGCCATAGGGAACATCAGCACGGGTTGTCGGCACTTGGAACAGCAATTGCTCCCACAATCGCCGATGATGAACGTGGATAATCCCCATTACCCATGGCTGGCAGTGGTAGATAGCCGCATGGGTCAGGGATTCTGATGATGCTTTGACTTGGCCCACACAGGTCAAGGTATTCTGACCTAGGTCAAACGTAGTGACTAGGGTGTAATCATTATGGCTTAGCCTAGGCAGACAGCCTGTTTGGGTGCCCGTGATGATGAACTGGTTAGACGTGCTCACCCGTTGACTAATGTTGCCAAAGCCAATGCCGTTGGGGTAAGCGCCAATCAACCCTGCCTGATACAGGCGCTCTCGCCATTGCATTAAGTCTGCAATCAGCTCAGGATCGGGTGATCGACCCTGAATCCACTGACAGTGAAACTTGATTACTCCCTCATCAATGGCCATGATAATTCTCTATAGCCAAGATTGCTTTCCGTAAACATTGTAAGTTGCCTTGTCGGGTTAGAATGCTGCATGGAACTTCTATAGTTAACAGTGACACCCTAGTACCCCTATGGATTTTGCAAGTCTTGCGGCCCAAGTGAACGCTGGCACAATTCTGCCTGAACTAATTGTGCTGACCACACTGCTCGTTGTACTATCTGCCGATTTGATTTCTGGACGTGCTTCTTGGCAATGGACACCCTACTTTGCAGTTGGGGGGCTAGTTGTGGCGATCGGTTCTCTCTATTTCCTATGGGATAGCGCTGACCCGATCGGCTTTCTTGGCGGCTTTAACAGCGATGCCCTTAGCATTGTATTTCGTGGCATTATCGCCCTGTCGGCAGCAGTGACGATTTTAATGTCAGTCACCTATGTAGAGCGGTCAGGTACTTCCCTGGGCGAATTTATTACCATCTTGCTAACTGCAACCCTAGGGGGAATGTTTCTATCGGGGGCCGATGAACTAGTATCCGTATTCGTTTCCCTGGAGACCTTAAGTATTGCCTCTTACCTGATGACTGGGTACATGAAGCGTGATCCCCGTTCCAATGAGGCGGCGCTGAAATACCTGTTAATTGGGGCTTCTAGTTCTGCCATCTTTCTCTATGGCGTGTCATTACTGTATGGGCTGTCTGGAGGTGAAACGCGGTTAACGGAGATTGCAGCTAGTATTACTAGCAATGGAACTGGTACCTCCATCGGGTTAGTTGTGGCTCTGGTGTTTGCCATTGCAGGTATTGCCTTCAAAATCGCAGCCGTTCCCTTCCACCAGTGGACACCTGACGTTTATGAGGGATCTCCCACGCCTGTTGTGGCTTTTCTTTCTGTTGGTTCCAAGGCAGCAGGTTTTGCCCTGGCGATTCGGCTGCTGGTGACCTGTTTCCCTTCCCTAGTGGACGAGTGGCGGTTTGTATTCACGGCTCTAGCCATTTTGAGCATGGTGCTAGGGAATGTGGTAGCCCTGGCCCAGACTAGCATGAAGCGGATGCTGGCCTATTCGTCAATTGGGCAAGCTGGCTTTGTGATGATCGGGCTGATCCCCGGTACTGATGCCGGGTATGCCAGCATGGTGTTCTACCTCTTGGTTTACCTGTTTATGAACCTAGGGGCCTTTACCTGCGTAATTTTGTTCTCGTTGCGGACAGGTACGGATGACATCAATGAATACTCTGGTTTGTATCAAAAAGATCCATTGCTAACTCTGGGATTGAGCATTTGTCTGCTCTCGCTTGGTGGCATTCCACCCCTAGCCGGGTTCTTTGGCAAATTGTATCTGTTCTGGGCTGGCTGGCGCTCTGGACTGTACTTACTGGTCTTGCTAGGACTGCTTACCAGTGTGATTTCCATTTACTACTACATCCGTGTGGTCAAGATGATGGTCGTGAAGGAACCCCATGAGATGTCTCCGTCGGTGCAAAATTACCCAACCATTAATTGGAATTTGCCTGGAATGCGTCCCTTGCAAGTGGGTCTAGTGTTCTCTCTAATCGCTACCTCCTTGGCTGGGATTCTCTCTAATCCCCTGTTCTCTTTGGCCAACAACTCGATCGTAAAGACCCCTCTGCTGCAATCGGCTATGCCTACGGCTGAAGCAGTAGCAGCGGTTTCGGCCAGCCCAACAACAACCACCTTAGTTTCCCTGGCGGAACAGCGCTAATGATGCAGTGACTGTTGAATGACTAGGTGGTGTGGTTGATCGGTGGGTTGTTAGGGTAAAACGGTGTATGTGCCTGCACGATCGCAGGCAAAACTGATGATGGGAATGACTCCGCATGACCCAACTTCACCACCAATGCCAGTACCCGCGTCAATGGAATTACAGAGCCGCTTGGTACTGGGTAATTCCAGTTGGTTTTTTCACAGTAGCAATTCTTACTGGGTATCAGAAGGGGGCCTATTGGCTGGCTGCACGGTTTGATCCAGAGTATATCTACCTGTTGAACTCCCTCAGTATTGCTAATTTCAATGCACCTGGTTATATTGATCATCCCGGTACTCCGGTTCATATAGCGGGGGCAGCGGTACTGTGGCTTGTTTACCTAGCAAAGAGCATTGCTGCTTCTAGTTCTGGTCTCACATCCGCCGTATTACAGCAACCAGAGCTATATCTCAGAGCGTTGAATCTGGTGCTAGTGCTGCTAATGGCTGGGTTACTGGGGCTAGTTGGGTGGGTAGCCTATCGCTGCGATCGCCAACCCCTGCCTTGTATAGCTCTGCAACTGACTCCGTTGCTGATGGCAACTACCCTAGCCAGTGCTCATCGAGTGAATCCAGAGCCATTTTTGTTTGCCGTAAGCCAAGGATTGGTACTGCTGCTGTTGCCATACCTCCATCAAGAAAACCTGGAAAAGCGTCCATGGTTTGCTGTCAGTTTAGGGGCGATCGTTGGACTAGGGCTGGCTGCCAAAGTTACCTATTTGCCCGTGCTCTTAGTCACTGTGCTATTGCCAACTCTGCGTCAGCAAGGGTTGATGCTGGCATCTGCGATCGCCGCATTTCTCCTCTGCACCCTGCCCATTGCCCATCGCTATGGCGAAATCATGAATTGGCTGCTGTCAATTGCTTGGCACACAGATAACTATGGGTATGGTGACCCAGGCATTGTAAAGGTCGGTGCGCTGTTGCCGAATCTGGGCACCATGCTGAGGGCTGATCCAGCAGTGTTTATTGTACTGATTGGTGCTGCAATTGCCTGGGGAATTCTCCGCTTCTACGCCACTACCACCGCTGATCCCGCCTCAAAATTTCAGCGCCTATCAACGGTGCTACTGATCATCGGTGCTGTCCAGATTGCTATGGCCATAAAGCACCCGGTGCCTCTCTTGGCTGGCGATGTGGAGCTACGATATCTGATGCCAACGATCGCCCTCAGTGGGTTACTAGTCTATGCCATTCTGCAATGGGCAGGTCTAGCATCTATCCGCTGGTTAGGACGCTCATGTCTGCTCATGCTCACACTTTGTGGTTGCCTAACGGTGTCTCAGTCATGGGGATCACTTCAGGCCAGCATTGCCCATCGTCAAGATACTGCTCGTCTTGATCGTCAGCTTAGGGATCAATTCCCCAATTGCCTTGTCATCAGCCACTACCGATCGTCCTTGCTCCCCTTTGCTCTCTGGTTTGGCAACGGCTACGCCAACGAAATCTATAGCCAACCTCTAGCCAAGCTGTACCCATCTCACGGGTTTTATCATCCTTGGCGACGCACCTTTGAAACCTTCACAGGCAAGGTGAAAAATACACCCGATACCATCAGGGAGCTACAGGCACAGCCATGTGTCTTGTTGCGTGGCTCACCCATGAGTCTCACTGAGCAACATCGTCATTTTCCAACTGCCACCCTATCACCTGTGCTGTCTACATCGATTGAAGTTGTCTATCGCTTAAAGTGAAATTGGCATTTACACTAGTGCTAATAAGAGCAGTAGCATATGTTGTAAAGCTCAAACAGGTTTTTGCCGACGCTATGGAGAGTTTTAGCGCTAATAGTTAGAATAATCCTATCGTAAGACTTGGAGTTAGTTTTACTAGCTACTCTCAAAGTAGGTTCAAGATAAAGTAGGTTCAAGATATCGATCCTGTTCTACTGTAGTACCTCCAGCATCTGTGCAGACCCATAAAGCTCAAAAAATAGATCACAGCATTGAGTATCCTTGTCCTTGCCGCCGTCGAGGGCAGCTAATACCGATCGCCCTAACAGAAGCGTTTGGTTGCAACCGTTGTCAACAAATCTTCGTGGTTGAAGACAGTGGCTATATGATCGAACAACTTTCGACAACCTATCCCTATAAGCGAGCTTGGCGCTGGACAGGTCACCAGTGGCTTACTGCTAACTCTGGGCTACGGGAAAGCTATATGCCCCTATCCTTGGGGATCGTTACTGTGCTGTTAGTGGTTTGCTTACCCATAGCCTTAAACTCATCATCAGACTACAGGAGCCTAATTCTATGGGCACTGGTAGCAGTGTTAGTCACAACCTTACCAGCTCTGATTCTTTGGTTAGCATATAGGCGATAACTAATGGCACTAGACCTTGCTTTGGGGATGGATCCACTTGACGCTGTACGTAGAGCCTACGATGGCTTTATGAAGTTAAGCACCACACGAAGCGTTGATCGCAGCCATGCCTTGCAGACCATAGCCCAGTTCCTACAAACTCACCAAGATGCTATTTTAGAAGCCAACACATTAGACTTAGAGGCTAGCCGGGAAATGGCTGTGCCAGACTTGGTACTAGACTGGCTAAAGCTTACCCCTGGGCGCTTGCAGGCTGCCATTCAGAGTCTCAAGCGCATAGCTGAGCTACCAGATCCCATTCGCCGCGTACTGTATACGCCACACCAGATTAGCCAGTCCCAAGCTTATAGTCAGCTTATGCCCTTGGGTGTCATCGCCTTGGTGTATGAAGGGTTTCCAGAACTGGGAATCGTTGCTACGGGGCTTTGTGTGAAGACAGGGAATACCCTAATTCTTCGAGGCGGTAGTGAAAGTAGTTATTCTAACCGAGCGATCGTTGAAACTATACAAACAGCCTTGCAACGGGCTGGATTTCCAGAGGGCACGCTAGAGTTTGTGTCTGCTGATCAGGGGGCTTCCATTCGAGAGCTGGTTACCCAAGACCAATACATCAATCTAGTGATTCCCTACGGTCGCCCTAGCTTAGTCCAAGAGGTAGTGCGCCAAGCTACCGTACCTGTATTGAAGGCAGCACTGGGGAATTGCTACCTCTATTGGTCTCCATCTGGAGATTTAGACACAGCTCGTTGGATGATTACGGATAGTCACCAGAGTGAGCCAGATCCAGTGAATGCGGTCGAGAAGGTGCTGGTGCAACAAGATCACAGTCGATCGGCTCTAACCCGGTTATGGAACAGCCTGCGCGAGAAGGGGTTCAGCATTCGTGCTGATGCTCAACTTGTCGGGGAATTTCCTGATTTGGCGCTGGTTGCTGATGACGAATGGAGCCAACCCTACTTGACACGTACTGTAGCCTTTAAGACTGTTGAGAATATAGATGCGGCAATTAATTGGATTAACCACCATAGCAGCGGCCATGCGGATTGTTTGGTGACAGAATCCTACCGAGAGAGCCACCTGTTTTCCCTGGGTGTTACTAGTGCGTCAGTGTTTGTGAATGCCTCACCTCGCTTTTGGCGCAATCCTAAGCAGGCAGATGCTGTATTTTTGGGCATGTCAAACCAAAAGGGGTATCGTCGCGGCCTAATTAGTATGGAAGCTCTCACTACAATTAAGCAGATTGTACAAGGCAACGGATTAGAGTAAGGGCTATTTTTCCTTCATTTCCCAAGAGCCGTCCCAATCTTCTGGCGGGGGATTCTGTAGCCAATAGCTACACCGATCAAGATACAACTTTGATGAGACATCAATCTTGCCTGTTAACTGCTGACCTAGTTGCATGGCAGTACCAAATTCCGCCATTGCTAGGGGAAACTCTCGGGCACGACACAGTTGCAAACCCTTTTCGTAGTGTTCAATCAAATACTTCTTCTCATCGGGTATGTCAGTGCTACGAAGTTCTACCAACTCGTAGATTGAGACTGGTTTTGTCTTACCCTTCACCTTCAGGAAATCTAGTTCCCGTGCCCAGACGCGATCGGCACAAGGCTTATACGTGTATTCGCTGATGACAATATCAGTGCCATATTGTTTGCTAGCGCTCTCTAACCGGGAACCTAGATTCACACCGTCACCGATCGCCGTGAATTCTGTCCGCTTGCTAGAACCGATGTTGCCACTAATCACCACATCCGAATTAATGCCGATACCGATGCGAATTGGGTCATGACCCTCAGCCACCCAATCTTCGTTAAACTTAACTAGGCGATGACGCATTTCTATCGCTGTCTGTACAGCCATCCATTCATGGTCGTCTAACGGCAAGGGCGACCCGTACACTGCCATGATGGCATCCCCGATGTATTTATCCAATGTGCCCTTGTATTCAAAGACAGCATCCACCATGGATTCAAAATACTTGTTCAGCATCCTAACCACTTCTTCAGCCGTCAAGCCTTCAGTAATGGTTGTGTAGCTGCGAATGTCCGAGAACAGCACGGAAACTTCCTTACGATCGCCCCCCATCTTGTTAGCAAAGTCAGGGTTCTCAAGCAACTGTTCCGCCACCTCAGCGGACATGTAACGATACATCGTACTCTTGAGTCGCTTTTCATCGCTGATGTCATCCATTACCACCAGCACTCCCGATGGCTTCAAGACATTTTGGTTTGTCTCATCCACCTTGAACATGGTGTTAATAGACAAGTTGACGCTGTGTTGTTCGCTGCCAACGGTTGGTTGCAAGGTCTGGTCAGGGTAATACTGCTTTTTACTTTTCTCGTCGGGTACCTCTAGAGCTGCTTGGAACCACTTCTTAAAGTCACCCTTTTCAATCCGAATCAAGTCACAAATAGATTTACCTTCCAATGGCTCTCCGTTGCTAAACCCTAGTAGCTGCTTGGCACTCTCATTGGCTGCAATAATCTTGCCGTTCTTATCTGTCGAAATCACTCCATTGGTCAGCGATGTCAGAATATCTCGCTGCATTTGTTGCTGTTGTTTGACTTCAGCGAACAATTTGGCATTTTGCAGCGCCACACCCGCCTGAATGTTAAAGGTTTTCATGAACTCTTCATCGGTGCGGTTAAAGCTAGCTTTCCAGCATTCTGGCGCTTCTGGAAATGTAGCGGGATCGTAGGACGATTCATAACCTTGTTTGATCTTGTTAATGAGTTGAGTCACTCCAATCAGCTTGCCATCAGCATTAAATACAGGCATACAGAGGATGCTACAGGTACGATAACCTGTGGTTTTGTCAAAGGCTTTGGAGGTATCTGCATCGGGATGGTCATAGAGATCGAAGGGAATTAGAATTGTCTCGCCAGTAGTGGCAACTTTTCCGGCAAAGCCTGCATTTCTAGGAATTCGGCGCTCTTGTAGCTCTCCGTTAATGGGCAGTTTTGTCCAGAGTTCGTCTCTCTCTTCGTCAATTAGCCAGAGGGTGCTGCGATCGGCATTCATCAGCTTTTTCGCCTCATCCATTACGTTTGCCAAGGTGGCTTCTAGGTCTAGCCCGCCCTTGCTGAGGGACTGGGTTGCTTGAATCAGTGCATTAGCTGCCCGTTGCCGCTGAGTGGCAATGTAGAACGATCGCGACGACTCTAAAATCAGCCGAATAGAGGGAGCAAACTCACGGAACAGTTGAATATCAGCTTCAGTAAACCCTGGTTTTTCAATTTGTTCTTCAAAGGGAGCAGCCGGATTAGCGTTTTTGAGTTTTTTGTTCATTAGTTGCACAACGGCAACCAACTCATCTTTTTCGTGGTTGATCAGTGGTAACGTCAGCATCGTATAGGTACGATAGCCCGTTTCTTTGTACTGAATTTTTGCCTGCTCAGACCGGGGATCATCGAAGAAATCGTAGGGAATGTTGATAATTTCCCGTTTCGTAGCCGCTTCACCCGCGATCCCCGCTGTCATAGGAATGCGAATTTCCTTACCATTGCCTTTGCCGTCTTTCCCTTGGGCAACGATCGTATATAGCTGCTCTTTCTCTTCGTCAAGCAGCCAGATGGTGGTGCGATCGGCATTCAGTAACTCACCCGTCTTGAGGGTGATAGACTCCAGCATATCTTCCAAAATCACATCAAACCCCTGGGCATCCAGCATCGATAGGGTTTGATTAATCACCTTCAGCTTGTCTTCAACATCGCTGACCACTTCTTTGAAGGTCTCTTGATTCAAGGGAGCCAAGAAAGACGAGAAATTACCTCGGCCTCCATGTACGACAAGTGCTCCACTCCCGTTGGGTCTCTTCTCTGAGCTGTGAGATTGATCGGTCGTTACGTTAGCACTACTGTGAGTCTCGCCATTGGCCTTACTAGCAGCCTGCACAACATCAACGATAATGTCTGCCGCATCAACTTCACCATGAAACTTTTGGGTTGTAACTTGAATTACGTTGGCTTCATCACCTGAATGTTCATCACGCAGATGCGTTTCTAGTTGAGTCATAGGGAGTGTAAGGCACTAGTAGTGAATTGAGGAACAAACTGTCGGATTTGCGATCGCTGCTCAGAGATAACTTCTCAGAGCATCACCTGCGATCTTAGGTAGAGGCAGCACAGGTGGCTGTCAAGAAAATTCTGCACTCTGTGCCACTCACCATCATTCTGGTTATTACCCTAACCTAAGTTCAGCCAAATGTCCTACCTGAATCTGACTATCACTGTATCTGGTTGCTGTGATTCCCACAAGCGTAATAACGGTAGTAGGAATCACGTGGTGGTTCGTAGTTCATGGTACCCACTAATGGTAGGCTGGACATATCTAGGTGGAAATTAATACTTGTATATTGACAAGCCAGTAATTTTATTGTCTCCAACATCAGGGAAACGTAATTGTTATAAGCTACATGTAGTGATAATGCGGAAATTATTTTCAGTGTAATTTATTGCTCAGTAAATTGCTTCGGCTGGCATCGTGTGAACACCTGTTTTGGGTGGCTCTATGACTTCAATCTAGGTATTAACCAGTAGATTACCAACATCAAAAATTCTGGCTATCCGGCAATGTCTTTAAAGATTCTTACTACTCGGCAATGTTTTTGCCGGGTTCGTTCGTTAGGATGCTGATAATCTCCTAGGAACGGGTCAATGTCACGTCATTTAGAACGATTGTTGCAACTAGATACTCTGCTCAGACAGGGGCAGCGCTCGACGGCTGCTGGTCTTGCAGCCGCGCTGGAGGTGAGTGAGCGCACTGTGCGGAATGACTTAAGCTTTTTGCGCGATCGTCTGAATGCACCACTAGCCTGCAACCGTCGTCGCGGGTATCACTATACTGACTCGAATTGGCGGCTGCCTAGCATTGCCCTCAGCAAGGGGGAACTGTTTGCCCTAACCCTGGGGGCACGGATGCTAGAAGCCTATGCTGGTTCAGCCTATGCTTCAGATTTGCGATCGGCTGTCTCTCGCTTGGCAGAACGGCTACCAGAGGAAACTTGGGTAGACCTGCAACAACTGGCTGACGAGCGCATTTTGTTTCGATCGGGAGCAGAAATCGACTTGGATCCAGAAATATGGCACGGGCTGGAAGATGCCTGTCGTACCCAAAAGACCGTGCATATCACCTATTACACTGCCAGCCGTGATGCCGTGTCTGATCGCAAACTCGACCCCTATTTGCTGCACATTTACCGAGGCACCAATCCCTATGTCATCGGCTATTGCCATCAACGGCAAGAGATTCGCTGGTTCCGGGTCGATCGCATACGGCAGTTGACCGTGTTGCCAGACACGTTTGTGCCCGATCCCACCTTTGATGCCAAAGACCATCTAGAGATGATTTTTCAGTTTGAAGCTGGAGGTGTGCCTGTGCCCGTTGCCATCTGGTTTGATCCGCCTACGGCTCCATTCATTCGGGAACGGCGTTGGCACGCTACCCAAGAGTTACAGGAACATGCCGATGGGTCAGTAACCCTACGCATGATCGTGCGGGGATTAAATGATGTGAAACGTTGGGTGTTGGGCTACGGTAAGGGAGCGATCGTCAAAGCACCACCAGAATTGATAGATCTAATGAAGCAGGAGGTAGCAATTATGAACTATCACTATGGAAAAATTCAACCATAATCATCATTTTTACGGTTGAATCAACCGATTAACAGTCAGCATTATCAAATTTATACATTGTTAATTTCTGTCGCATGTGTTAGTTAAAACAATTCAAATGAATTATCCTAGTGCCAATCTTAGGTAGGGTTTCTATGATGCACGCATTACCACGACTCACGGTATTTGAGGAATTTTTGGCTTGGTATCCAGTGAAAAGCAACTTCTAACCTTACCCAAGGGCGTTCAGTACGACTAGTGGTGGAGGTGGTGAGTACAAACTAGCACGATGACTACACCAGAAAACTAGAGGATTACGAGGCAATGGGAATTCCAGAATATTGGATTGTTGATTACGCAGCCTTGGGGGGATGGCGATTTATTGGTACGCCTAGGCAACCCATGATCGGTATCTATTCATGGATGGACGGGTTGTACCAAGTTCAGCAGTTTCGGATGGGGGAGCAGGTGCAATCCAGGGTGTTCCCTGATTTGGTGGTGATGGCTGAGCAGTTGTTGCAGGTGGAAGGCTAGTGGAGAATCAGCGCATTACCCATGCACATATTCAATGGCGTGATACCGCAAGGGTTGTTATAGGAAGTTGTCATGATTAAAAGTTGCCCTCACCCTGAATCCCTCTCCCAATTTTGGGAGAGGGACTTTGAACCAGACTCTCAAAGCTGGAAGAGGGACATTGGATTAGCTCGATTCCCTTTCTCCCAATTATGGAAGAAGAGCAAGCGTCAGGCTCTGAACCCAATAGGTATGGTTAACAAGTCAAGGCAAAATTAAGGAGAGAAGCAGCATGGAATTTCTAGAGGTTCAATTTTCATTACGTGGTAGAACGCTCCCGGCTGATCATGGCTATTCGCTGTATTCAGCGATTAAGCAAACCCTGAAGGAACTGGAACAAGGTCAAGTTAATGACGCAGGGGTGATTCCACCAGAGGTTCTTATCTCCAGTATTCCTGGTATTCCTGATCGAGATGGCATGATTTACCTCAATCGATATTCTCGATTACGGTTGCGGTGCCCTTCGGATCAAGCAAAACGGTGGTACCGCTTACAAAATCAGGTACTTGATATCCAGGGACATTTAATCCGCCTGATTCAACCACGGTTGATGCTGCCCCAACCGGGTGAATTGCTAAAGGCTAGGCTAGTGACTTTCAAACTCACGGACATTAACCATAATGATGTACCGCGCTATTTTCTAGAATCCTGCAAAAGGGCACTAGATAGTCTAGAGATTCAGGGTAATCCATTTATTGACAGCAATGAACAGGGAGACTTAGCCCGCCGTACCATTACTATCAAACAGAAAAAGGTGCTGGGTTATGGCATCGGTGTAGACGGATTAAGTGCTGCGGACTCTATCAAGCTTCAGTGCTTGGGATTGGGAGGACGCAAACATTTTGGCTGTGGCTGGTTCTATGCGCCTAGAGATCAGGAGGTAGCGTAATGGTACCACCGTTACCTGAACCCCACTCTGATCGCTTGCTGGCCAAATCCTACAAGGGCAATTGGAAAGGATCTTACAGCTTGGTGGGGCATACGGCTGATGTAGTGAATGCGGTGACTACTCTAGTGGAGATTCTGGGAAATCGCTTAGTAGAGCAGTTTAGCCTAGACTGTAGCTTGGATACCCTGAAATCAACGGTTCGATTGGCAGCCTATCTGCATGATTGGGGTAAAGCTAATCATCACTTTCAGGAGATGGTGCGGGGCAAGCGTAACCCCTGTTATCAGATGGTGCGACATGAAGCATTATCGACTTTGCTGGCATTGGAATTCCGGCCTTGGCTAGAACACGATCGGAACCTCTTTTTTACTGCTGTGGCAGCGGCAGGTGGGCATCATCTGAAGTTAGGGGGTAAAGCCGGTCAGGCCACGGCTGATTTCTTTGAAGATCGAGCTACTGGGGACGATCGTATCTATCTCTACCTCAAACCTGCCTACTTTAAGGATCTCTTAGTTTATGGGGTCAAGCAACTAGGGTTACCCAGTCACCTCCCAGAGAGTTTGAGAAACCCTCCTGAATGCTGGGGCATTACTGAAATTAAAGCACGCCGATGTCAGGCTGAGATGACTTTTAGGGATGAATGGCAGCCTAACCATAACAACTTGGTGGCGGTTGTAAAGTCGTTGCTGATTGCTGGAGATGCCATTGGCTCTGCTTCTCCCCAGGTTGAGCTTGATGTCCATCAATGGATGCGATCGGAACTTAGCCAAACGCTCACAGAAGAGGACTTGCAGACAGTGATTGATGCAAAACGAGAGGGCAAGCCCCTGTATCCGTTTCAAGAGGCCCTTTATGAGCAATCAGCACGAGTGACAATGGCACGAGCTGGCTGTGGCACGGGCAAGACGTTGGGTGCTTACAACTGGGCACGCAAACATGCGATCGGACGCAAACTGTTTTTCTGTTACCCTACGACGGGCACTAGCAATGAGGGCTTTTTAGACTATGCCCGCGATACGGTGGAATCTGTCTTACTCCATTCCCGCGCCGATGTGGACTTGGAACTAGCTCAGACGGGGGAAGAAGCTGATAATGGCGGTGAGATGATCCCGGATGATGAGGGCAAGTTGATTCAATCCTTTGAAGATGAGACAGCGAAAAAGCTGGATTCCTTCAAGGCTTGGGGGCCAAAGGTCAGCATTTGTACGGTAGATACAGTGCTGGGGTTACTCCAGTGCAACCGCCGTCCGCTGTACTGTTTTCCAGCGATCGCCAACGCTGCCTTCGTCTTTGATGAGGTTCACTGCTATGACGATGCCCTGTTTGGGGCATTACTACGCTTCCTTAAGGTAGTGAGGGCACCTATCTTGCTGATGTCTGCCTCTTTTCTTCCTTGGCAACGCGATGCTATCCAAGCTGCTGTTGGCGATCAGGAAGCAGTACCTGTTATTTCGGGTGATCCCAACCTAGAAACCTGCCCTCGCTATCATTTCCATGAAAAAACTGAACCCGATTGGGATCGTGTTCAGGACGAGTTGACTAGGGTTTACACCTTGCCTGATGGTCAACAGATATGTGGCAAGGTGCTGTGGGTGTGTAATCAGGTCAATACAGCAATTTCTGTCTACGAGGAGGCCAAGCGCCGTGGAATAAGGGCATTACTCTATCACAGCCGCTATCGTTACCAAGATCGACGAGATCATCATCAGACTGTTGTCGGTGGATTTAAGCAAAACCAACCGATGTTGGCAGTAGCAACCCAAGTGGCAGAGATGTCTCTAGATCTATCGGCTACGTTACTCGTTACTCAAGTTGCGGATCCTGCAGGTTTGATTCAACGGTTGGGCCGCTTGAACCGTAAATACTGTGGTCATGCCTTAGATGCCATTTTCTATCCAGAGGATCCAAAAATGGTGGGCTATCCCTATAGTGCGGATGAGTTGGAGGCTGGGCTGGCCATGGTGCGATCGTTCAAAGAGGAAGTCAATCAAGCTCAGCTAGCAACATGGCTAGAAGGGTTGAGTATGAAAGGTCGACCCAAGGATCAGTTCGTCTGGCTGGATGGGCGTTGGCGCACCTACTCAGCCGCATTGCGAGAGGCGGGTTATACGGTGACAGCATTACTGGAGCAGGATCTACCTGAGCTAGCTACAAAACAGGCTAGGGACTTGCCTCGCTACGCAGTGCCACTGCCCGCAAGAAATATTAAAGGCTGGCAACGGCATAAGAAGGGATACTTGATTGCTCCGGCTAAGCAGTGGGGCTATTCAGCAGAGTTAGGGGCGTATGAAAAGGAGGCGGTATGATGAGTAGATATGAACCGCTGATGCCAGTAGGCGTTGGGCACAGGTATGCTCCACTTTGGAAAGCAGAGTCTAAGTTATGTTTTCCACCCTCTGATGCCATAAGGCGATTTTCAGTCTTCAAAGTGAAGTTTACCTCATTTCAAGATAATGTGCTGCTATCTAGGAACAACAATCACTGTTTTCCTGGAGTGCTTGTATGGGCAACTCTCAAGATTTGCCGGAAATCGGCGACGAACTCTTGGCGCTTGGCCAAGCTGCTTACCGGTTTGAGCAAGGTTGCCCAGATTGCCAGTCTAAGCTGGCAGAGTTTTGGCAGCGCCTGGACTGGCTTGAAAATCAGTTCCAAAAATTGCTTCAAGTTATTGAGTATAGAGATTACTTGCTCTGCCGAATCACTCGATTTCGCGACTTTGGCGAACCACTGGATGACCTTTAGCCCTCACCCTAAATCCCTCTCCCAATTTTGGGAGAGGGACTTTAGAACCCCACCTCTCTCAGATCTGGAGAAGGGACTTCATACTCCCTCCTTCCGTAGGTTTGAAATAGAGACTCCAAGTCATATACTCCCTCCTCTCCCAGATTTGGGAGAGGAGGGCTGGGGAGGTGAGGGCAAAAGAGTTGCACACCGTATGATGGATTCAAAAGTATGGAGGTAGTTCTTTGTCACAGTTTACGTTGTCGATATTTGATCCCAACACACTGTTGCCAGAGCAGGCTGGTGTGGCTGGCCTAGCTCAGGCGTTAGATGTGATACCCAGGGAGAATGCGCCTCTCACTTGGGAGGTGACAGATGATGCAGTTCAGTTGGCTTGGGACTGCACCGATCGTGAAGCCGTTACTTGGCTGGTGAGCCAAACTTATCAAATTACTGAAGACGGCTACTTAAATGTTCCGGCTTTAAATCTAGATGAGCAGGGGAATTATGCGTTCACGCAGGGCGTTTTGTCTACATTTTTGCAGCATAGTCGTCAACGCAAGTTAGGTGCGCCAGTGTCCAAGAGTTTCACAATCGACGAAGGGCAGCCTGAAGTGAGGGTGGATTTCCGTCCAGTATTAAATTGTTACTACACGGGCGACTTAAAGGATGCATTTACCAGTAAGGGTGTTTTCGAAGACACGATTACGCTTAAGGGGCATCATATTCCTGGGGCGGTCGAGTGCTTTGTCAATGGGGCTTACCAAGTATCGCCGACTAGTTTTCTAGCACTATTATTTTTGCCTCTAGCCTGTAGTTACTATAGGCTTCCTGATGGACGATCGGCACTAGTTATCCCAGAGGTTCAGAATCTCAAGCAGTGGGTGATTCGCCGACGTGAGTTCTCAGCCCGTACCTACCGGGACTTTCGCAGGAGTGGGGCAGGGGACTCGGCATTACATTTTCTGCTCCAGGAAAAGACGATCGAACATGCTAATCAATTCCGTAGTCGGTATTGCGAGGTTTATCAACTGGGGAAGCAGACCTGGGATGCCAACCAATCTTTCTTGAAGCAGGCGGTTCATCGAGTTCAAGCAACAGATGAAGTTCTGGATCTATACAGCATTGCAACTCACTTGTTTCCTGCTCAGGTTAAGCAAAAAGATGATCGTGAGTATTGGCTGGCGGTGTCTAAAACGTTGCCTTGGATTTGTGACAACTTGATTGCAGGTCGGCGTTGGTATGAAGGATTTTTTGAGTTTCGCAAGCAACATGGAGTCTACGAACGAAAAGGATTGGTGAAAATGACTGAATATCTCAATGCTGAAGAACAGGTTTTATTTGATGTAGTGCAAGGTGCTTTTAGTAAGTACCTTAGTGGGCAAATTAAGCAAGCAAAAAAGCAAGGTCGCTCCTTAGATTATGGACAAGTGACAGATAAAGTTATTTATCGAATGCAGCGTCCTAGTACCCAGCAGGAGTTTGCCACAGCGTTAGTCGATTTTCTCAGCCAATTTAGAAGTAAAGCGGCGCGAGCAACAGGGCCTCAAATTTATCAATGGATTCATCGAGAGGCAAATTGGCGACAAGCCAGAGACTTAGTGTTGTTGGCGATCGCTACCTACACCAGTAAGAAGGGAGATGCCCTAGACGGCCAGGATGTTCCGATCGAATCTTCTGATGATGCCGATGCAGACAGCTACAGTAGTGACCTACTAGCTTCATAAATAGACTCACCTTATAAACATTGCTACAAGTTGAGTTAAACATGCCCAAGAAAACATTCAATCGGATTCGCGGTAGTACACCAGCCATCGAAGCAGCAGCCCGACAGCTTAGGAAGCAGTCAACTCCAGCAGAAGAGCGGCTGTGGCAAGCATTGAGGAGCCGAAAATTACATGGATTGCGGTTTCGTCGTCAGCATCCCGTAGGGCGATTCATCCTTGATTTTTTCTGCCCAGATTACAAGTTAGCGATCGAGCTAGATGGTAGTGTGCATGATGAACAAGTGAATTACGACGCAGCCCGATCGCAAGAGTTGCAGACCTACGGTTATCATGTGATTCGCTTTGCTAACCAGCAAGTTCTAACTGATCTGGATACTGTTCTTGAAGTCATTTACCAAACAACCTTAGATCTTGCAACAGAACACCAAGGGGAAAAAGTAAACTCTCGCCCTCACCCCCCTCAGTCCCCCTCTCCCAACCTGGCAAGAGGGGGGAAGGTAGACAGACTATCTGAACTCCTAGAGTAACTATCTAGCTCATTTCCCCTTCTCCCAGAATTGGAAGCAGGAGTTTATCTCTCAAATCCAGTTCATGTCCCCTTCTCCCAGAATTGGGA
The DNA here is from genome assembly GCA_025054735.1 of Cyanobacteriota bacterium. NCBI lineage: Bacteria > Bacillati > Cyanobacteriota > Cyanobacteriota bacterium. The sequence continues at coordinate 19,075 of JANWZG010000002.1, forward strand.
GAAGGGGTTAGGGGATGAGGGCCAACTCTCTCCAATCCAAACCAATCACCATATATAAGGAGTAAAAACCATGTCTATTCACTTATTTGCTACCATCGTTACCCCCACTGCGATCGCTGCCAACAACCGAGGTGAGGGCGACGGCAGCACCCTATCTACCCTGCAGAAAATCACCTTCCGCAACGAACAGTACACCACCGTCAGTGCCGAAGCTATTCGCTGGGCCTATCGAGAGTACTTCCAGAACCACTATGCAGAAAAAGTGAATCGCACATTTGACCCCGATACTGACAAATACACTCTAAAGGGAGAACAGAATAACAATGGTTCAACCTTTAACCCTAAAGACTATATCGACGATGATTTGTTTGGTTATATGGATGCCAAAAAGGGTAAAGACAACGAGGATGCCACTGTTAAGCGGCGGGGTGCAGTCGAAGTCAGCCGTGCCATTAGCCTTGATCCCTACTGGGGTGATATTGCTTTTGGGTCTACTGGGGGTGAAAAAGGCAAAACCTCCATCCACCAAACTGAAGTTCACAACACTGCCTACCAGTACACCTTGGCACTCACTCCTGCAACCTTGAAGCAGCCAGAACGTGCTAACATGTTACTGGAAGCTATTCCCGCCATTCGCCATGTGGGCGGTAATCACTCCCGCTTCCTGTATGAGTTTCGTCCAGAATCCATTGTTTTTCGCATTACCAATGACCCTAGCCCTTGGATCATGAACTGTTTTGAACGGGTAGGTGAGTCTGTAGGTTGTTTTGAACTGATTCGCCTAGTCAGAGCTGGAGATATTGATCCCGCGGAATTGATCGTGGGCGGCAAGATTGCCACCGTTGCCCATGGCAAAACCCTGCGGGAGCTAGGGGTAACTGTCTACGAGGGTATTAGGGAAGCTAGGGACAAAGCAAAAGAAAAGCTAGCTGCTAGTCTCAAGGAACTGGAAACTCAACCAAGTAGCTAACCATAGCAATACACAGACTAGTCGAGATGTTTTGTTGTAAGGACGGAATCACAATCGCCCTCACGTGAAATCCTTCCTCGCTAAAGCCCCATCTCACTAAACCTCTAGTCAACAGAGAGAGGGACTTGGAAATGGTTCGGTTCCCCTTCTCTCAAGTTTGGGAGAAGGGGTTAGGGGATGATGGCCATTTATGTCCTAATTAGCCTGATTGTTGCTATAGATCTAACGTCCTTTTCCCAAGTTTGGGCTACTGTAAGTACCCATCTTGGCCCTCACCCCCTAAGTCCCCCTCTCCTAACCTTGGGAGAGGGGGATGTCGATACCGATAATTTGAACTCCCCTTCTCCCAGTTTTGGGAGAAGGGGCTGGGGGATGAGGGCCATCATACATCTCTCAACATAAAAGCCATACAAGGAATAAACACCCTATGATTCAGCACCTTTACCTCGACTGTCCCTGCACTAGTTTTCCCCGTAGCTTCGCTAGAGACTTTAAGGAAACCTATCGCTACCCACCTCCCTCCACGGTCTATGGCTTTTTGCTGTCATTGGTGGGAGAAGAAGATATGACGACTCATTTGGGAGTTCGGCTAGCGATCGGCCTTATTGGTGAAGAACCACCGATTTCTCGTATTGTTCGCAAGCAACGCCACCATAAATTTGACAATGGCGGCCCCGATCATAAGAGACGAGTTGATAAATTTGGTGAAGGGGTTTATCCCACTAGTCAATTCTCCAAGCCCAACCACCACGAGTTACTCACACAGTTGAAAGTAGCTATTCGTGTTGATTCCAGTGAAGAAACAGCAACGGTGAAACTGACAGATCGAGTTGCAATCGCCCTTGCCACACCAGAGCAAATCACTCGCTTTGGAGGTCTGAGTCTAGGAGAATCCTGGGCCATGGTGAATGGGGTGAGAACTTATCGAGAAACTGACGGTGCCATTCGTTGGCTAATCAAAGACAATCGGGGGCTGATTGGCTTGCCTGTGTGGATTAACCGAAAAACGGGACGAGGTACCTTCCAACGATTTAGCTGGAGTAACGACTGGCACGAAGATTGCTGGGTGACTATTCCTAAATCTGTAGAGCCAGTACCCCAGGCTAACAAGAGTAAGCGATCAACTCGTAAATCCAAATCCTAGTCCCCGTAAATTCTCCAACCCCTCACAACTCCGTAGAAGCTCGATCGTCCTCCACCCCTAGTAGGGCTATCGAAGCAGCAGCGGGTGAAGATGCCCAGAATTGAAGACAAGTTGATTGGCTATCAGGATAGTTGGAGAGCGATCGCGACCAGTAGACTGGTAACGATCGCCCCCACGAGAAGCCTAGTCATCCTCTTAGGAGAGAAGGACGATCGGAGTGGGTGCGGCGTTTTTGTAAACTGCTTGCCAACGAGCCATTGCCAGGTGAAAGCGCACCATTAGCCCCATCTGTACCTAGTAACTTTTACTGCCAACCATGGGTATGGTACTGGAAATCCCTGCTAGAGGATGCCAGCGTTGCTAAGACCAAGGATCATGCCAGCACCCAGAATATGCCCAAAGCTGGTAGTTGCTAGCAACTCAGGAACACCGAAGCGATCGAAGGGGCCTTGAATCGGCAGAGGCATACTCTGACCGGCATTCTGAATGGCAAAACGACCGATGGCGATCGCTACTAGGTTGCAGGCAATCATGACGATAGCTACGTTTAGTGACCAGGGAATTGTGTGGGGAACAGTGGTTAACAGTAGGGTGGAATAAAGCATAGGTAATAACTCACAATCTAAAACCGACTAGGAGGGATTATAGGTAACGGCATTGCACGGCTAATACCATTTGTTTTAAGAGTTAACACTTGAGTAATATTCCGATACAAAATCATCACCAGCGATGACAAACACCAACAGATACTATGCGGATTAAAATTTGTGGCATTACCAAACCAGAGCAGGCTGCGGCGATCGTTCAACTTGGGGTTACTGCCTTGGGCTTTATCTGTGTGCCCTCGTCACCTCGCTACGTTTCTACGGAGCAAATTCAGATGATCTTACAGGCACTTCCCCAGGAGTGGGCTGTACAGACGATCGGTGTGGTAGCTAACCGCACGATCGCAGATATCAGCGCCCTAGTGGCAGCAACCGGACTAACAGGCATTCAACTGCATGGCACAGAATCTCCAGGGTTTTGCCAAGCACTACGGACAGCCCTGCCTCGCACAGAACTCATCAAGGCCATTCGCATACGCAGCGGAGAAGACTTGGCAAGTGCCGAGTCCTACAGTCCCTATGTGGATGCTCTGTTACTAGATGCTTACCATCCCCACCAGCTAGGTGGCACTGGTACCACGCTAGATTGGCAAGCCCTACAAGCATTTCGCCCCAGTCGTCCCTGGTTCCTTGCAGGTGGGCTAACACCAGAAAATATTCGCATAGCCTTGGGTCAACTCCAGCCTGATGGAATCGATCTCTCTAGTGGGGTAGAGATTGCCCCTGGTGACAAAGATGTGCAGCGGGTAGCTAGCCTGATGGCACAGCTTGGATGAAGAACTGGCTAGGTAATCTGAGGTTGAGAAATTGCGTCTGTTCACGTTCGGTTACACAACCATTCCACCCAGGGAGAGTCGCAGTATAGTGAATAGGTTCTAACTTGTTGCATCAAAAACTATGAAACCGTTGGTTGCTGCTGTTGCTGCATTCACTCTGGGTGCTGTGGCTATTCATCTGCCTACGATCGCCCCACCACTGATGGCTGCGGTCACCTTTGGCCAACGGGAAGTTGACCAGTCTCGATTTATCGTCATGGCGGTACCTCGTGGGCAAACAGCCTACAACTTGTTAATTGTGGAACAGTTAGCAACCCAACCCAATGCTAGGGCTTGCTGGCGTGTGAATAATGATGCTGCCCAAACGGTGGAACCACTGTTACTAAACTTTGACTTCACGGGTATCTGTGGGCGTGGCACCGATAGTAATGCATTTTCAATTCGCATGGCAGGGGAGGATTTGGGCCTGAAGTATAGCCTGCGCTTGGCTGAGCGTGATGGGGTGGTGGTATTATTGGCGACACCCAGCGATCGCACGCTACCGGAGCTAGAGTTAGGCAAAACCCGTGCCAACCTACGCAGCCCCATGAAAATTGACCTAAATCCCGACTGGCGGCTAACTCGACGTACCTACAACGGCAGGAACTTACCCCATATCTACTTCACAAACAACACCAGTTTGGCAACGATCGCAGCCCAAACCCCACGATCGTCTCCTAGTCCCAGCCCTAGCCCAGTTCTGATACCTTCTCCTAGCCCTTCTCCCGTTGTTTCCCCTAGTCCAGTTCCCAGTCCTTCTCCTATTGGGTCACCTAGCCCTGTTAGCAGCCCATCACCAGTGGCTTCCCCTAGTCCGTCTAGTTATACTGCTCAAGTGCAGCAACTCTATCGAGAAGTGCTAAATCGCGAGGCCGATGCCCCTGGATTGGCTTATCATGTGCGCCGTATGGAACAGGGCCGCACCTTAGAACAAGTCCGGCAAGACATACAAACTAGCCCAGAGGGACGGCGGCTTACGATCGCCCGTGTGTTTCAGCAAGAGGTTGGCAGACAGCCCGATGCTGCTATTGTCAATTTGTATAGTCAGCGGATAGGGGAGCAAGGATGGAGCCTTGAGCGGGTTCGCCAAGATATCCGTCAAAACTATGGACAGACTGTCGTGGTGATAGGTACTCCTAGTTCACCCTCACCATCACTGACAGGTACTCCCACTTCACCCTCACCGTCACTGACAGGGCTATTTCCTGAGCGGGCTTATTTTGTGGTGATTCCAGCAGCGACTAGAGATTTGCCAGCGATCGCCCGTAGGGTCAACCAACTGGGTGTTTCTACGGTCAACATTTTTCAGCGTGAAAGCCCCCGTGGCCCCCATGTTGCTGTTGGGCCATTTATGCAGCGAGGCTTGGCTGAACAGTGGAAAAGCTACCTGAGAAATGCTGGATTCGATGCCAGGGTTTACTTTGGTGACTAAGGTTCTAGCAAGCTACTGATAGCGGCGACCATTATGCTCTAGCCAGCCATCAACATGGCGACGGCGAGGGTCACGATGCGTCCAATGAATAATGCCCCCTTGTTGGTTCCACTCATATTCACCATAAAAAGCCACTACATCGCCTACGCGCAACCAGCTAATACGAGGCGCTAGGTCGATATTATGAGCAATTAATTAATGTCTGACCAGAGCTTAATCGCAGAATGAACCGCTGGTGCCGACTACCTTGGACATCATCACGCAGAATGCGAACTACTTGCCCGCGCCCGGCTACTTGAATATTGCTGAGACGTTGCCTGTAGGCATTAGCAAGAATTTGCTCACTCGTGAGTTGGGTAGATTGGGTCTGAACTGGAGTGTTGATGAGCGGATTAAGGTTACCAGCTAAGCCAAGTAATGCAGCGGTGACCAGCAGCAGTGTTAACAATCTAGGCATTTTAAGATACTTCAGTGTAGATGCCATGATTTTACCCAGGCATCACCTAGCAGTAACGTAGCACCT
>JANWZG010000003.1 GCA_025054735.1 Cyanobacteriota bacterium
ACTGTAGGTGGGCGATCGATGGTGCCGATTCTGCGACGGCTCGATCAAACCGTGAGCGAAGTGCTCGCTACAACTAAAACTAGTCAAGTCACCTTGATTGGGCATTCGGCTGGTGGCTGGATTGCCCGCATCTACCTGGGTGAAAAGCCCTATACGATACATGGTGATGTCCAAGCGGATGCCAACCTGTGGGATGCTCGTCATCGCATCCATACCCTGGTTACCCTAGGAACGCCCCACGTGAGCCAAGAACCCTGGACGCGCCGCAACTTAGATTTTGTCAACATCAATTATCCAGGGGCCTTTTACAACGACGTGCGCTACGTCTGTGTTGCTGGTAAAGCCGTGTATGGTGAGCCGCGCTGGGGCAGTTGGCTAGCCTATCAGAGTTACAAGATAACCGTCGGTGATGGTCGTGTTTGGGGAGATGGCATCACACCGATCGCGGCTGCTCACCTTGAAGGTGCCCAAAACCTGACCCTAGAGGGGGCAAAGCACGCGCCTACATCTGGCGGCCCTTGGTACGGATCTCCAGAGTTTCTCCCAGTTTGGTTACCCTACTTGCCGTAACCCTAAGACTGGTTACCCACCATCAAGTGGTGTACTCTTAACAGGTAAGTATTGATATAGCAGACGGCGGTGATCCTGGCGATCACATTCCCAGCATCTGGGGGTATCCTGATGTTCTAGCATACGCAAACCTTTGCAAAGGATGTGTGGACGATGGTAGACATGATTCCAGAAATCGGTTCTTGGCTGGTAACCATGGCTGATACCCATGGAGCAGCTCAGGCAGCAGTTTCTCACTTGCCCCACGTAGGTGCGATCGATTGGTTTCACAGTTGGCTATTGCATCATGATTGGACACTCTTGCAATCAGGCGATGGCCAATTTAGTCAAGACTTAGCAGGCAGCTTTCAGCGGAGCTGGAATCATTTTGTTAAAACTGGACAGGTTTGGGCCATGTTATTCGGTATCATCCTAGGCTACATGATTAAACAGTTCACGACGTTTGGTTAGGCTTGAGTCCTGGGCTTTGCCCTGGGCTGAGTCAGCCAAACGGCAGTATTAAGGGTGATACAACATTAGTTATGGATCCTTATCAGGAATCTAAAGATCCGCAAACATGGAGCCAACGGTTTGAGCAGGCATTGCATCCAGCCATTGCTCACTTTAACGCCAGTATAGGGTTTGACATTGAGTTACTTGACTATGACTTGACTGGCTCCCAAGCTCATGCCCAGATGTTAGGGCAGACAGGGATTTTAACCCTAGAGGATGCTGACCGACTTGTCGCTGGCCTAGAGCAAATTCGTCAGGAATATCGCGACGGTACATTTAAGCCTGGTGTAGAGTCAGAAGATGTCCACTTTGCCGTAGAGCGTCGCTTGATTGAGATTGTTGGTGATGTCGGTAAAACGCTGCACACTGCTCGATCGCGCAACGATCAAGTAGGTACCGATATTCGACTTTACCTGCGGGATCAGATCATTCATATTCGCAGCCAGCTTCGTCAATTCCAGACAGTGCTTCTCGATTTAGCAGACCAGCATGTGGAAACCTTGATCCCTGGCTATACTCACCTGCAACGGGCACAGCCCATTAGCCTTGCCCACTATTTGCTAGCCTATTTTGAAATGGCCCAGCGAGACTGGGAGCGCCTAGGTGAAATCTATCGCCGTGTGAATATTTCTCCCCTAGGCTGTGGTGCCTTAGCAGGGACGACCTTCCCCATCGATCGCCGGTTAACGGCAGACCTGCTCAACTTTGGTGGCATCTATCGCAATAGCCTGGATGGAGTTAGCGATCGCGACTTTGCTATCGAATTTCTCAGTGCGGCTAGCCTAATCATGGTGCATCTGTCTCGCCTGTCTGAAGAAATGATTCTCTGGTCATCCCAAGAATTTAGCTTTATCAGCCTCACGGATCGCTGTGCCACTGGTTCTAGCATCATGCCGCAGAAGAAAAACCCAGACGTTCCAGAATTAGTGCGAGGCAAGACTGGCCGAGTGATTGGGCATTTGCAGGCCATGTTAGTGGTAATGAAGGCGCTGCCCTTGGCCTACAACAAAGATTTGCAGGAAGATAAAGAAGCGTTGTTTGATAGCGTAAAAACCGTCTCGGCCTGCCTCAAAGCTATGACCATCTTCTTGCAAGAAGGAGTTGAATTCCGCCTCGATCGCCTTGCCCAAGCTGTTGCTGAAGACTTTTCTAACGCTACGGATGTTGCAGATTACCTGGCAGCACGGGGGGTTCCCTTTCGGGAAGCCTATAACTTGGTGGGGCAAGTTGTGAAAACCAGCCTTGCTCAGGGCAAGCTCTTGAAAGATCTAACGCTCGATGAGTGGAAATCGCTCCACCCAGCCTTTGACAGCGATATTTATGAAGCAATCACCCCCCGTCAGGTCGTGGCTGCTCGCAACAGCTACGGTGGCACCGGATTTGCCCAGGTTCGCCAAGCACTCCAAGATGCCCGATCGCGCCTACAAGCCATCTGACAACAATCCTAACCAGCCTAGTCTTTAGGTAATGGGCTACCTTGCCAGTACTGGATTACCGCCACTCATTAGAGATATGCTCCTTCAGCAACCATTGAGTTGTCACGTTGAGTCGTCATGGTTTGCCACGCCTAGACCAGAGAGAGTCATGGTCAAGAGTCATGGTCAAAAAAGTTATGGTCACATCAAAGTTATAGTCACATCATTGGCAGTAATAGAGTAGGGTATAAGATGAATAGGCGTAGAGAGGCTTACGTCTAGCTGCGTTGAGGGTGTTAGCTACCATTGCGTTCATGAACTATGCCCAAGCCCTACGGCAGTCACTGGTCATGGTTGACGATTGAGCAGTAGCCATGGCTAGTTGGACTCCTGTCTGCGTACTACTCTGCTTCTGCTTACCTCTTGCCTAGGGCGTAGTGTAGTTGCAACGTTCCTGCGTACTACAATAATAGCCAACTAGGATCCAAAGAGTTTTGTTAATTCTGCACAGTAATAAGGACTGAACCGCCACATGGAATTTTCGATCGCTGACCTGCTAGCAAATTTTACCGATGATAAGCTGATTGCTCCCAAAGTATTGGAAAAAAAACTGGACTGTCAGGATGAAGTTTCGGCCCACAAGCTACAAATTGCCCTGGATGCCCTAGCCAAAGTTGGTGTCTTGATTAAGGAGCGAGGACGCTATCGACGCAACCCTGAAGAACAGTTGGTTGAAGGCAAGTTACGCTGCTCTAGTAAAGGCTTCTGCTTTGCGATTCAAGATGCTGAAGAGGCAGAAGATATTTACATTCGGGAAAGCCATCTTAGCTCAGCGTGGAATGGCGATCGGGTATTGGTCAAAGTCACGAAGGAAGGGTCGCGGCGGCGTAGCCCTGAAGGGGAAGTGCGCGTGATTTTAGAACGGGCCAACACGTCAGTGCTAGCGCGAGTCAAGGAAGAAAACCAAACCTTTCGAGCAGTGCCCTTGGACGATCGTTTACTCTTTGAGTTGGATTTACAAGATGGTGACATAGATCTAAAGTCCGCTGTTGACCACCTCGTGCATGTTGAAATTAAGCGCTATCCTCTAGGGCGACATTCTCCCATTGGTCTAGTCACTCAAGTGTTAGGAAGTGATGCCCAGTCCGCTGCTGACACAGACATTGTTTGTTGTAAATATGACCTACCGCGCACCTTTCCTAAAGCTGTTTTGGAAGAAGCGGCAGCCCTAGAGGAGCAGCCTGTTGATGAGGAGGACGATCGCCTCGACCTGCGGGATTTGCTAACCGTGACGATCCGTCCCAAAGATTCTGAACAGCCCCTAGACATTGATGATGCAATCACCCTAGTCAGAACTGAGGATGATCACTGGCAACTTGGTGTGCATATCGCTGACGTATCCCAAGTGGTAGTGCCAGACTCTGCTCTCGATCGAGAGGCACAAAAACGAGGAACATCAGTCTATTTGGGTGATCTCACCCTGCCGATGCTCCCTGAGGCTGTGTCTCAGATATGTGCCTTGTTGCCAGGGAAGGATCGACTGGCCCTGTCTGTGCTCTTTACCCTAGACGACGACGGCAATATTCTGGAATTTGAAATTCAACCAACCATTATTCGCGTTGATTACAGTCTTAGCTATCAAACCGTACAAAACCTGCTCATGGCAGGAGGATACTTGCCAAACTCTCCAGACAGCACAGAACCCTCTGCTGTCCCAGACAACCCAGCTCTGAGTGACATGCTGGGTAATCTCTACAGGCTCAGTCAACAGATTCATCGCCAGCGGCACCAGCGGGGAGCATTTGACCTGAACTTGCCCGACACTCGGTTCCACTATGACGACGAAGGGGTATTAGGAGCAGTGATTACGTCATCAGCGATGGTTGCCCGCCCCATGGTTCTAGAGTTGATGATTTTAGCCAACCAAGCAGTAGCCTCTCATTTGCGAGCACTAGGTGTGCCAGGGATCTATCGTGTGCATCCCACCCCTATTTACTCCGATGTGCAAGAGCTAATGAAGCTAATCAGCAATATGGGTATTGAGTTGCAGCTAGCCCAAGAAGATGCCATTCAACCGTTGGATTACCAAGTCTTTACTCAGCAGTTTGCTACCTCTAAGACCGAAAAGGTTCTCACCTACCTGTTGCTAGAAACGTTAAAACCTGCTGTCTATTCCACAACACCCCGTCCCCATTTCGGTCTAGCTCTAGAACAGGGTTACACCCATTTCACATCACCGTTGCGTCGCTACTCTGACTTGCTAGTGCATCGGGTGCTTCATGCTGTCTTTTTAGAAGGCCGCGATCGTAAATCGAGTCGTGCCAAAGAGTCTGTGAATCTGCGCCATAGCTCTTGTCATGACAAGATTAGCTGGAATGTGCTGCCCCCTGAAATTCATGAAGCGTTCGAGTTACAGTTTTCTGCATTGGTTGGTCATCTGACAGAACAAGAAAAGATAGCCCAAGAAGCAGAGGAAGACTTGGAAGGCTTAAAGAAAGCTGGCTTCATGCAAGCGCACACAGGTGAAATCTTCCAGGGATTGATTACAGGTGTCCAGTCCTATGGCTTTTTTGTGGAATTAGAGGATCTGTTGGTGGAAGGGCTAGTACATGTCAGTTCCCTTAAGGATGATTGGTATGAGTATCGATCGCGCCAACAACGCCTAGTAGGTCGCAAAAACCGCCGTCAGTTTCGCTTGGGCGATCGCGTTGAAGTGCAAGTCAAGAGTGTTGACTACTACCGCCAGCAAATTGACCTTGTAGCCGTAGGCGGTGGTAGTGAAGCCTCCGATGATGATCTTGACCTAGAGGATGGGCCTTCCCTTGATGGTGAAGACTGACACAATTGCCGCCATAGCCACTGCGATTGTGCCTCAACAGGGTAGTGTGGGCATCGTTCGGGTATCAGGTAGCGAGGCCGTGGCGATCGCTCGTTCCCTATTCCATGCGCCTGGTCGTCAACCATGGGAGAGCCATCGTATCCTCTATGGCCATATTCGCCATCCCCAAACCAAGGCCACGATCGACGAAGCCCTGCTCTTGCTAATGCTGGCCCCTCGCTCTTACACCCGTGAAGATGTTGTAGAATTTCACTGCCACGGTGGGATTATGGCCGTGCAACAGACCCTTAACCTGTGTCTAGCCCAGGGAGCACGGTTAGCCCAACCAGGAGAGTTTACCCTGCGGGCGTTTCTCAACGGACGCATAGACTTGGCCCAAGCTGAGGGCATTGCTGATCTAGTGGGGGCACAGTCTCCGCAGGCTGCCCAGTTGGCACTGGCGGGCATTCAGGGCAAGTTATCCCATGCTATTCGTCGGCTGCGGGATGTTTGCCTGGGTATCTTAGCGGAAATTGAAGCTCGCCTTGATTTTGAGGATGATTTGCCTCCCTTGGATGAAATGGGGGTGCAAATGCAGCTAGCCCAAGTTGCCATGACTGTGGATCACATCCTGGCTACGGCAGACCAAGGCAGGTTGTTGCGATCAGGCTTAAACGTGGCCATTGTGGGTCGCCCTAATGTCGGCAAGTCCAGTTTGTTAAATGCTTGGAGCCGCAGCGATCGTGCCATCGTGACTGACCTACCAGGCACTACCCGTGACGTGGTGGAATCTCACCTCGTAGTAGGTGGCATTCCCATACAGGTGTTAGACACAGCCGGAATTCGGGACACCAGCGATCGTGTTGAACAGTTGGGGGTAGCGCGATCGCGCCAAGTAGCTCAAGCTGCTGACTTGGTATTACTAGTGATTGATGCAACTACGGGTTGGACTGAGGATGACCACACCATCTACACCCAGGTTCGTCACCGTCCCCTCATTCTAGTAGTCAACAAAATCGACCTATTACCCCCGACCACTGACCTTGCCCACCTCCGCCATCACTGGCCAGACATCACTCAGGTCGTGGCCACATCGGCTGCCCAGCAACAAGGCATTGACCAGCTTGAGCAAGCCATTCTCACGACTGTAAACGCTGGTAACCTGCACGCCGCTAACCTAGAAATTGCCATCAACCAACGTCAACAAGCAGCACTGCTGCGGTGCCAAGCATCCCTGACCTATGTCCAGCAAGCGATCGCCGATCAACTTCCCCTAGACTTTTGGACGATCGACCTGCGCAGTGCCATCCAAGCACTGGGTGAAATCACAGGTGACGATGTAACAGAATCCGTTTTAGACCAAATCTTCAGCCGCTTTTGCATTGGCAAATAATACCAACGGAATCTATCTATAGGGGCTATCACGTCAGTTCAAACAGACGCACAACTCGTTGTGTTAACCCCCGCCGCTGTTCTCGCTCCCATTCCTACTACCCCACTGACCGAATGCCCATCTGTACCCGCCACAGTGCAGTGTAGATGCCCTCTGGGTTGGTGAGTAGTTGGTCATGGGTGCCCTGTTCTACTAGACGACCATGCTCCATGACGTAGATTTGATGGGCATTACGAATGGTAGAGAGGCGATGGGCGATCGCGATCGTTGTGCGATTGGCTGTAATCTGCTCTAAAGATTTTTGGATAGCAGCTTCAGTTTCGTTGTCTACAGCAGAAGTAGCCTCATCTAGGATGAGAATAGGAGGATTTTTCAACACTGCACGGGCGATAGCTATACGCTGCCGTTGGCCGCCAGAGAGTCTTTGCCCCCGTTCACCAACGATCGTCTCGTAGCCTTGGGGTAACTGCTGGATGAAATCGTGGGCCTCGGCGACCTTAGCCGCAGCAATTACCTCTGTATCTGTGGCTTCAAAGCTGCCGTAGATGATGTTTTCCCGCACGGTGCCGTGGAAGAGGAATACATCTTGACTAACCCAACCAATCGCTCGTCGCAACTGAGCCAAGGGGATCTCTCGCACATCTATCCCATCTAGGGTAATGCTACCTGCTTGAATGTCGTAGAGACGCAGCAGCAACTTCACTAGGGTACTTTTGCCTGATCCAGTAGACCCAACAATCGCCGTTGTTTTGCCAGCAGGGATGTGGAGTGTCAAATTTTCAATCACAGGAGGACGATCGCGGTAGGCGAAGGTGATGTTTCGGAGGTGAATATCGCCGCGGATAGGAAATGGGAGGAGAGGAGTTGGGCTACTGGGCATTTCAACCCTGGATAACGCCTGGGGTTTTGTATCCAGCAGGTTCATCACCCGGTTGGTGGAGGCCATGGCCCGCTGGTACTGGTCTAGGGTTTCGCCTAGGCGCGTTAGAGGCCACAACAGGCGCTGGGTCAGGAATACCATCAAGCTGTAGTTGCCTACAGATAGGCGACCTGCCAGAGCCTCTCGACCGCCCAGCAGCAAAATAGCCACGAAGCCCAAAAAAATAATGATGCGAATCAGCGGTACATAGGCAGCACTAAGGGCGATCGCCCGCTGATTGCTGCGGCGATAGGCATGGCTTTCCATAGCAAGGCGATCCTGCTCGTAGGCTTCTGTGACAAAGCTCTTGATCGTGACAATGCCCCCTAGGTTATTGGCCAAGCGGCTATTGAGCAAGCTCACTTGCTCACGGACACTAGCATAGCGGGGAGCCAGCACTGTCTGAAAGGCGATCGATCCCCAGAGGATAAACGGCATGGGCAGCATAGCCAACCAAGCCACGCCAGGAGCTAAGGCAAAAAATGCACCACCGATAATCAGCACGGTGGTCAGGGTTTGAATGACCTCATTGGCACCTCGATCAAGAAACCGCTCCAGTTGGTTAATGTCATCATTGAGGATGGCCATTAACTCCCCAGTGCTGCGTTCTTCAAAATAGGCCAGTTCTAGTTCTTGCAAGTGACCATAGGCATCCAACCGCAGGTGATGCTGAATTTGCTGTGCCAAGTTACGCCAGAGGCGATCGTAGGCATACTCAAAGGCAGATTCTAGCCCCCAGATCACCGCAGACAGTAGCGACAACACTACCAGTTGTACAGTAGGATCGGGTACTCCAAAGCGGGCAATCATAGAATCCTGCCGTTGCACAACCACATCTACGGCTGCGCCAATCAATGCTGGTGGAGCTAGGTCAAACAGCTTGTTGAGCACCGAACAGCCGATCGCTAGCCATGTCTGTCGGCGATAGCGCTGTCCATAGCGGAGTAACCGTTGCAGTGGATGACGCTGGGTAGAGGCAGGTGGATGCATGTAGGGTCAGGATGAAAAATAGGCGTTGCTGAACATAGTTGCTGAACATAGATATGAATTGCTCCCATTCCCAACCCCTTCTCCCCAAGGAAAATAAGGGATCTAGAACTCCTATTCCTTCTCCCAAGGGAGAGAACTAGGGTGAGGCAGGGAAAGGGCTGCGAGCAGCTCAAGCACAAGAATCATACTTCTGTTCAGCAAAGCCCGATGAGTTACCTATCGCTGTAACAGGTTTTGAATACTATCTAGCTGCACTGTATCTCGAATAATCAAGAACACACCGAGTCCTAACAGCAGCACTAGCCCCGTTTGCATGACTCCATCTTGGATTTTGCTGGGCAGTGGCTTGCCTAGCAGGCCCTCCACAATCAGGAACACTAGTTGTCCGCCATCCAATGCTGGCAGGGGCAAAATATTCAAAATTGCCAAGTTAATGCTGATAATAGCTGCAAAGGTAAATAGACTAGCCATGTCGTTGCGAGCGAACTTAGCTCCCTGCTCTACAATCCCAACTGGGCCGGCAACTTGACCTACTGTATCCTGAAAGTGGGTAACTAATTGGGTAAAGCCAGTCACAGTGCGACTGACGATAGTTTGAAACTGAGTGGCAGCTAGATTGATGACCTCAAGAGGGTTTTTTACTGGGCGATAGGATGGCTTACCGTGGGGCAGCAGTTGCACGCCAATGCGCCCCTTGCCGTCAGCACCTGGCTGAGGAATAACCTGGATCAGCAATGGCTGATTATTGCGCTCAATGGTTAGCGTCAGCGGTTGGTTAACATGGGTTTGAATGGCAGTCATCAGATCGGTAATTGCCGACTCAGAGGCTCCTAAGGGTCGATTTTCGACTGCTATGACTACATCCCCCGCCCTGATGCCTGCTTGGGCTGCTGGAGAGTTCTCGGCCATAACCTGCGGCACTAGCACTCCGGGCTGATAGTTGAATCCCTCAGGCACACCAAAAATGCCTAACTGAGCTACTAGGATGAGATAGGCAAACAGCAAATTAGCGAGTACCCCAGCACTAATCACGATCGCTCGATCCAGCAGTGGCCGATTCCGCAGCAGATCTGGATCATTAGCAGGAATCTCGCTATTGTCCTCGTCGTCTGGAAAGCCTACAAAGCCGCCCAGTGGGATGCCCCGCAGGGCATATTCAGTCCGTGATCCCTGATATTTCCACAAAATAGGGCCAAAGCCGATGGAAAACCGGTTGACATGGATGCCCTGAAGACGAGCAGCAAGGAAATGTCCTAATTCGTGGACAATAATCAGTAGGGCAAGCACTAAAATTGCAGCTAAGACTCCCATAGGACTATGATTTTGATCGCGTGGTTTGTAACTAGAGTGTGTTTCCCATTGTAAACGGCTAATGGATGCCTTTCAGCCAACTCCCCCAGAATGGACAACTGCTGCTGTTCACGCAGTGCAGTTTCGTTGCCCAGTTTGTCAAGCCGCCTGTACAGAAGCAACGGCTGTATGGATTAACCGCCGATCGCCAGTCTATACCGATGATCATCGACGCAAGTGGCAAGAGTTTTATCAGTGCAATTGTGGCAATCCCTGGTGGGCCTGGAGCAGCGATCGACCCCCATCTGATCTGCGTCGTCCAGAGAGTGAAACCGATTCAGCCAATTAGGTATCATGTCAAGTGCCATGGTTGCTATCTGCAGAGTGGGTAACTGTGGTACGGTTGTAACAATACGTTTCTAACCCCGTAACGCTGGATCCTAGACTGTGACAGGTAATCAACCTTATTTTCTGCGCGATATTTGGTATTATGCCATGCCGAGTGCGCGCCTTCAGCCCGGCAAGATGGTGGCCAAAACGCTGTTAGGTGAGCCGATTCTCTTTGGACGCGATCGTCAGGGCAAGGCCTTCGCCATTCGTGATATTTGTCCCCATCGTGGCATCCCTCTTTCCTACGGCAAGTTTGACGGCTGCGAGGTAGAGTGTTGCTACCATGGATGGCGCTTTGATCCCCAAGGGCACTGCACAGCTATTCCTGCTCTCACGGATGACCAAGCTAGTGATCTGGATTTGCAGCGTCTACGAATAAAGCCTTACCCTGTGCAAGAGGCTCAAGGCAACCTGTGGATCTACATGCCCAATGATCCACGGGCGATCGACCCTGTGCCTGTAATGGATATTCCCCTAGTGCCTGATTTTGGCGATCGTTCCTACCAGTCCGTTGATGTCTTTCATTTTCCTTGCTATGTAGATCACGCTGTAATTGGACTTATGGATCCAGCCCATGGTCCCTTTGTGCATCAAGTCTGGTGGTGGCGACCCAAGACGGCCCTGTTTGAGAAAGCCAAAGCTTTTGGCCCTAGGCCCTATGGCTTTGCAATGCTGCGACACAAATTGCTGCGGCAGTCTCTGATTTATCGCCTGCTTGGTGGCACCCCAGAGGTGGAGATTACCTTTCGTCTGCCTGGAGTGCGGATTGAACATATCAAAACTGCCAAACACACAGTCTGTAATTTGACAGCGGTCACCCCCATCTCTGAGACTGAAACCGAAGTCACCACCCTATTCTATTGGACGGTACCTTGGATTAATCTCCTGCGGCCTATCCTCAAGCCCCTAGTGACGGTATTTATGAACCAAGATCGAGATGTGGTGATCAAGCAACAGGATGGATTGAAATACGACCCATCGTTAATGCTGATCAAGGATGCAGATGCCCAAGCTCGTTGGTATTACCAGCTCAAAGCTGAATATGCCAAGGCTGTGGCCGAGCAACGGGAGTTTGTCAACCCAGTTAAGGAACAAGTGCTACGCTGGCGCAGTTAGAGCAAGCACATGCTCACCGAGATAGCACTGCCCTAGGACAAGACTTGACGCAGATAGCGACCTGTGTGGGAATGGGGAATGGTAGCGATCGTTTCAGGCGTACCCTCAGCAATGATTTCACCACCCCGATCGCCCCCCTCTGGCCCTAGGTCGATAATCCAATCCGAGCATCGGATCACATCTAGGTTATGTTCAATCACCAGCACCGAGTTGCCCTTGTCTACCAGGCGTTGCACCACATCTAGCAACTTGTGGACATCGTAGAAAGAAAGTCCTGTAGTAGGTTCGTCAATTAAATAGAGGGTTTTACCCGTGGCACGACGAGATAGCTCAGAGGCCAGCTTCATCCGCTGTGCTTCTCCACCAGACAATGTAGGGGCAGTTTGTCCTAGTCGGATGTATCCCAGACCCACATCCACCAGAGTTTGCAGACGGGTAGCCGCTTGGGGAATATTCTCAAAGAACACGACCGCTTCTTCTACGGTCATATTCAACACATCTGAGATGGATTTACCCTTGTACTTAACCTGTAATGTCTCCCGGTTGTAGCGTGCCCCTTTACACACCTCACACTGGACGTAAACATCCGGTAAAAAATTCATCTCAATCACATTCACCCCCTGCCCACCGCAAGCTTCACAACGCCCACCCT
This sequence comes from Cyanobacteriota bacterium, assembly GCA_025054735.1. NCBI lineage: Bacteria > Bacillati > Cyanobacteriota > Cyanobacteriota bacterium. The sequence goes on from JANWZG010000003.1 coordinate 12,046, forward strand.
TGACATTGAAGGAAAACTGTCCGGCTTTGTAACCACGGGCCTTGGCCTCGATCGTCTCAGCAAACAAGTCGCGAATCACATCAAAACAGCCTGTGTAGGTAGCCGGGTTAGAGCGGGGGGTGCGACCGATCGGTGACTGATCAATCACAATTACCTTGTCTAGAGCACTTAACCCCTCAACAGCATCAAGTTCCTTGGGAAAGGGAATCTTACTGCCAAAATGGTGAAGTAATGCTGGATACAACAGCTCATTGATTAAGGTAGACTTGCCGGAGCCAGAAACACCGGTTATACAGACCAATTTCCCCAGGGGAATATCCACATCAATGTGCTTAAGGTTATTGCGGTGAGCATTCCGCATCCGTAGTACTTTGTGGTTACCCGTTCGGCGCTGCGTCGGAGTAGGAATGACCCGTCGGCGAGAAAGATACGCGCCTGTAAGGGATTCTTGGCTAGCGAGTATAGCATTTAGGTCACCTTGGGCAACAATGCGGCCACCGTGCACACCCGCGCCAGGGCCAATATCAACTATATGATCTGCGGCGCGAATAGTTTCTTCATCGTGCTCCACTACGATCAGGGTATTACCCAAGTCCCGCAGCTTAATTAGGGTGTTCAAGAGGCGAGTATTATCGCGTTGGTGCAGGCCAATGCTGGGTTCATCTAGGACATACAATACCCCGGTCAAACCAGAGCCAATTTGGGTAGCCAGCCGAATTCGCTGGGCTTCGCCGCCAGAGAGTGTCATGGCTGGACGATCAAGGGTGAGATAGTCTAGCCCTACATCTATCAGGAACTGGAGGCGGGCGCGAATTTCTCGCATCACTAGGTCGGCAATTTGGGCTTGGCGATCGCTGAGTTTTACAGTGTTAATACGCTCTAGACAGGTTTGAATGGAAACGCTGGTAAAATCAGTAATGCGGAACTGACCAATGCGCACAGACAGTGCTTCTGGTTTCAGACGCTTGCCATGACAAACTTCACAGGTTTGCTCAACAATATATTTCTCTAACTTTTGCTTGTAAGTATCAGAACTAGACTCGTGATACTGCTTTTCGAGTAAAGGCAGCACACCATCATAGCGACGATAGTAACCACGCTTGCCCTGGTAGCGCGAGTCAGTTTCAACCCAGATTTCCTCTGGAGAACCATACAAGAGAATATGCTGCTGTTCTGGGGTGAGGTGTTTCCAAGGGGTTTGAATATCGAAACCAAAGGCTTCAGCAACACTGTAGAGCAATGACAGATAGTAGGTGTTGTCTTTGTCTGACCAAGGGGCGATCGCTGCATAGACTGGCAACTCAGGATTGGGCACGACTAAATCGGCCGAAAACTTGCGGTGGCTGCCCAAGCCATGACAGGCAGGACAAGCTCCATAGGGAGAGTTGAAGGAAAATAACCGAGGCGATAGCTCTTCCATCACAGCACCGTGCTCAGGGCAGGCAAAGTTTTCAGAGAAGACAAGCTCTTCCTTGGTGCGTCGCTCCTCGCTGGGTATGCGTCGTCCTAAAGGACTAGATGGTGATGGGTGAGTAGTCTCAGCATCAACCCTGTAACCGCCCCCCTTTTCCGCCGCGATCGGCAACCGAGAAGATAGGGAAATAACGTTATTCGCTGGGGTAGGTGCTGGAAACTTAGAGGGTGATGGTTCTAAACTACTCTCAGTGGAAGAGTCATCACTAAGCACATCGATGACAGCAATGCCACCGGAGCGCTTGAGGCAAGTGGTAAGAGAGTCTACCAAGCGTTCTTGCAATCCAGGCTTGATCACCAGACGATCCACCACAATCTCAATCGTGTGGGCTTGGTTTTTATCCAATTCGATTGCATCACTCAACTCCCGAACTTCCCCATCGACCCGTACTCGCACAAAGCCTTCTGCTGCCAGGCTAGACAGTAGCTTCTTGTGGGTGCCCTTTTTGCCACGCACTACGGGCGCTAAGATCTGGAAACGAGTGCGTTCTGGCAAGGCGAGGATACGATCGCACATCTGGTCAATGGTTTGGGGAGCAATGCTGCGATTGCAGTGGGGGCAATGTGGCTCTCCAGCTCGCCCAAATAGCAACCGCAGGTAGTCATAAATCTCAGTGACTGTACCTACTGTAGACCGCGGGTTGTGAGAGGTGGACTTTTGGTCAATGGAAATTGCTGGACTTAAGCCTTCGATCGCATCTACGTCGGGCTTGTCTACCTGGCCTAAAAACTGACGAGCATAGGCACTAAGAGACTCCACATAGCGCCGTTGCCCCTCAGCAAAGATCGTATCAAAGGCCAGGGATGACTTGCCAGAACCTGACACTCCTGTAAACACAATCAAGCGATCGCGGGGTAATTCTAAGTCGATATTCTTTAAGTTGTGCTGTCGTGCACCCCGCACGCGAATGGTGTTGCGATCGCCAGAGCGAGACAGAGAGCGTAGTCCTGACTCAGCTACCAAATTATTCGTTACCTGACCATTGTGCTGTGCAGTTGAATCCACGCTATTGACATCAATCACGTCGGACATGGGCAATGGGCGATACAGTTCTTGACAATTGTACTGGAGAAATTTAGCCTGTCCATCAGTGGGATGAAATTGAGTTGTTTTAGAGAGACGATGGCAGAACTAACCGATCGGAAGAATTGAACAACTACTGGCTACGGGTGCATCTGCATGGGCGCAATGGGCTGCCGATGCAAGCTAAAGGTAACTAGTTGCCTCTTTCCTGGAACTTGGACTTGCTACTATGGAGTTACTGGTTAGCACGGAAAGGATAAATATTATGGCTCGACAACTAAAACGGTGGGAGTCACCCCGATCGCAGGGGCGCAACCACAAGGGAAGGGGCGGCAGTGCTCGGCATCGCCAACGCAAGAAACAGTTCCAGCGTCTACGGATAACTCTTAAAAATGGTATCAATATCAACAGCGGGAAGGGGGTTCAATCTCTTCCCGCTCTTGTTTGGCGGGGATTAGCCAATCCAGATCCTGTGGATGCAAGTGTGTTGCTATGATTGGGATAATCAGGTGTATGGCTAATGATTGAGATACTTGGCTAGTAGATTGTGAGGATGCAGGCGTGAAAAGCGGCAGTAAGTATCAACCTCTACTTGACTACCTCCGTCGCAGTGACCAACTCGTCGTGACCTTGACACTGGCAGAAATCGAAACCATTCTAGGCAGCAACTTGCCAAAGTCTGCCTACTATAGTCGGGGATGGTGGGGTAATCGGGCAAAGGGTGCGCTTCAAGCCTCTGCCTGGATGGATGCTGGCTACCTAGTGGATACGATCGACCTAGAGCGCCAGCAAATCACTTTCCGCAGGCCGCCGTCGGTGTATAAAGCGCAACGCCAAGGTGATACTATCGTGTGGACAGGAGAGTTAATCAAGGCATTGCGGATGCACATGGGCATTACTCAAATGGAATTTGCAGCTACCCTAGGTGTGAGACAGCAAACAGTGAGTGAGTGGGAGACGAATGCTTACACGCCAACTCGTGCCTCGTCTAAGCATCTGATGCTGGTAGCAGAACAATGCCAGTTTAAGTACGAAGTGGATTCAGTGGACGGGAATGTGAATAACTCATGACAAGTCAGCCCTATTGTCAACAGCTACAGATGTTGATGCAGCAGGCTGGCATTTCCAGTCTACGATCGCTCAGCCGCCAAGCTGGGGTATCCCTGTGGCAGGTACGGCAAGTGCAAGCTGGTAATTTACACAACATGCGCCTAGCGGTGTTGCAAGCCCTCAGTCGGGCACTCCGACTGTCCTTAGCAGACTTTCTTAGTGCCTTTGGAGCATCAACACCAGACCCTCAGCCACAAACGGATCAGCCCCCCGCTATGGTCAGTCGGCAAGAGTACGATCGACTACATCAACAACTAAACCTACAACGAGAATTGCTGACCCAAGAGCTTCAGCGCCATAGTCTAGACACCTTGGAGTCTTTGTTGGTGCAACTGCCTACAGCTCGGTATGCGGCTACCCATAATCCACAACTACCGGCTAAGAATGTGTTACTGTTATTGACCCCCCTCGATCGCCTATTAACCCAATGGGGATTGGCCTATCTAGATGCAGTTGGAGATGAAGTACCCTACGATCCCCAGCGCCATCAGCTTACGGAAGGTTCGGCTCAACCGGGCGATCGGGTCAAGGTGCGGTATGCGGGGTATGCCTGGCGGGGAAATTTACTGCGGCGATCGCAGGTCACTGCCTTAGTCACTCGTGGATAACCGCCAGCCAGGTTTCACTACCTGACGACTGCGAGCAATTACCAGGCAATCATCAGGCACATCCTCGGTAATTGTAGATCCAGCGGCGACGGTAACATCTGCACCTAGGGTAATAGGGGCGACCAGCACACTGTTGGATCCAGTCTTAGAGCGATCGCCAATCACTGTCCTGTGCTTGCGAACACCGTCATAGTTAGCCGTAATAGTTCCCGCACCGATGTTGACCTGTGTGCCCAAGGTAGCATCTCCTAGATAGGATAGGTGGGCAGCATTGGTACGCTCGCCCAACTTAGCATTCTTTAGCTCCACAAAGTTGCCAATCCGGCAGTTTTGCCCCACCTCAGCATGACCCCGCAGGTGGGCATAGGGACCAATCCTCGTGCCAGACTGCACCACACTGTCTGTAATCACAGAATAGAGAACGGTCACATTCTCGCCAATATGGCTGTTTTCAATCAGGCTCCCTGGCCCAATACGGCTGCCAGTGCCGATTACAGTGGTGCCTCGTAGGTGGGTTTGCGGCTCAATCACCACGTCGGGGTGAAGTTCCACAGTGTCATCGATCGTTATACTAGCCGGATCGATTAAGGTCACCCCTGACATCATCCAGGCTGCTTTGATCCGTAGTTGCAAGATATCGTAGAGGTTAGCCAACTGCTGGCGATCGTTGATCCCCAGAATTTCCTGGTAATCTTCCACATCCACTGCCATTACCGGCTTCAGCCAGCTCACTACATCGGTGAGGTAATATTCCTGTTGGTCATTATCAGCCTTCAACTCTGGCAGCAAGGCGGCTAACTCTGGCCAGCGAAAACAATAGACCCCAGCATTAATGCGGTTATTCTGACGTTGGGCAGGGGTACAATCGCGGTGTTCCACAATCTGACTGAGCAGCCCCTGTTCATCACAAAATACCCGACCATAACCCCGTGGATCGGGTACCTGCGCCGTGAGAATAGTAGCAGCATTGCCATGTTGACGATGCACATCCAGTAATTGCTTCAGGGTCTCTGGCCGCAGCAAGGGCACATCTCCATTCAGCACTAGTAAGTCGCCGTCAAAACCCTCTAAGTGAGGTAAAAGCTGTTGGACTGCGTGACCAGTTCCCTTTTGTTCTGCTTGCTCCACAAACTCCAAGTTTGGATACGACTGTAACGAGGCTTTTACCCGTTCCCCCTGATAGCCAACAATCACCAACCGTCGGGTCGGATTCAAGATATTCACACTATCCAGAACGCGCTCCAGCAAGGATTTGCTCCCCAACCGATGCATAACCTTCGGCAACTGCGACTTCATGCGAGTCCCTTTGCCTGCCGCCAACACCGCTACTGCAACCATTACCCATACCCATGTTGTCAAGTTCACATGGCAGTATACCGCGCAGGTTGTCCCAAGCTCGACTTTCTCCCTTAGAGAATCTAGGCAAACCCATGAAATTGCTGCTTTGGTTTCTGTACTAAAGTCCTTGCGGAAGGGCTACAGAACTCGCTATGATCCTAAATCCTTGTATGCAGTTGCAAGGGTGCAGTTGCAAGGATCCAGAGCAGAGGAAACTACTATGGCAAAGCGTGTACAGGTCGTATTGAAAGAAGCCGTTGCTAAGTTGGGCAATGTCGGGGATGTGGTGGATGTTGCTCCTGGCTACGCCCGCAACTATTTGATTCCACGGGGGGTAGCTGTGCATACAACGCCAGCTATTTTGCGGCAAGTGGAGCGTTGGCGTGAGCAGGAACGTCAGCGATTAGCGGCGTTGAAGCAAGAGGCAGAGGAACTAAAAGCGGCATTGGAAAAGCTTGCCCAGATAACTGTGTCTAAGCAAGCAGGCGAAGAGAATGTGCTATTTGGGACAGTAACTGATCGGGAAGTGGCGGAGTTGATTCAACAGGCGATCGGCAAAGAGATCGATCGGCGTAATATCACGTTGCCTGCTATCAAGAAGTTAGGCACCTATACCGCTAGCATCAAGTTACACCCTGAGGTTACAGCCGCGATTACAGTCGAAGTTGTGGCAGCATAGTCAATTCTCAGACCAATCCCTAGACTAATCTCTGCTAAGAATGCCAGCATCAGTCCTAGGAGCGTAGCTCGCCTGTGATTTGGTAATAGGCACGCACTAGGCGCAACTCACCATAGCTGTAGTGTCCCTGTAAATACTCGTACACTGGTTTTAGGGCTGATGCACCAACGGTTTCTAGGGCGGCACGAATCACAGCCTGTCGCTCTGGCTCGACGAGATTGTCAAGGTCAATGGCTTCCCCTTGTTCAATTAACTCTGCTAAGTGGGTTTCGATCGTCGTAGCCTTCAGTTGCCGCTGCTCAGCAATCTGTTGTACTGTCAAGCCCTGACGAAACAGTTGCAGGGTTACCAGTTGGGTAGAAGACGGCGTGGGTTGTACAACTTCTGCTTGAACCCTCTGGTCAGTCTCTAGGTTGTGATCGTGACAATAGCAACGAATAGCATCTGTAAACAGACGACCGTATTGCTCTAGTTTGCGTCGTCCTACCCCAGGGAGGCAATCGAAGGCTGCTAAAGTCGTGGGTCGCTCTACTGCCATTGCCCGCAAACTGGCATCACTAAACACTACATAGGGTGGCACTGATTGTTCATCAGCTAGTTGTTTCCGTAACTGACGCAAGTGCTGAAATAACCCTGCCGTTGCGGGATCAGTTAGCTCTGGCGCAGTGGACGACTTACTGGTTGGCTGCTCTAGAGCTTGGGGTTTGGAGATCGCTATCCAGACTTGCCGCTGTTTGCGCATGACCTCCCAACTGTGGGCGTTGAGTTTCAGGATGGAATAGCCATCGCTGGTTTCGTCCACTAGTCCCTGCTGAATCAGTGTGCGGGCTAGCAGCCGCCACTCGTCTACTTGGCGATCCTTGCCAATGCCGTAGGTAGAGAGTTGTTCGTGCTTATGCCTCAGCACTTTTTCACTCCGGGATCCGCGCAACACATCAATAATATGGGCAACGCCAAATCGCTCTTGGCAGCGGGCAACACAAGAGAGAAACTTCTGAGCGTCGATCGTCCAGTCCTCTAAAGGTTTTGGATGCCGACAGTTATCACAATTGCCACAGTTGCCAGCGAACGTTTCCCCAAAGTAGCCAAGCTGAATCGTACGCCGACAAATTGAGCTTTCGGCATAGGCAATGACTTGGCGGAGTTGTTGGTAGGCGATGCGTTGCTCTGCCACTAAGGGTTCTCCGGTTTCAGGATCTACCTTCTGGCTGATCAACCACTCTATGCTTTTGATATCACTCAGCCCGAAATAGAGGGTACAATGAGCCGGTTCGCCATCTCGTCCTGCACGCCCTGACTCTTGGTAATAGCTTTCAATGTTGCGGGGTAGGTCGTAGTGGATGACAAAGCGAACATCGGGTTTGTTGATCCCCATGCCAAAGGCGATCGTAGCAACCATAACCCGGACATCATCCCGAATAAACCGCTGCGGATTGTCGCTGCGCTGTCGGTTATCCATGCCTGCATGGTAGGGTAGGTCTGCAATTCCATGGTGGTTCAGGCGGGTCGTCAACTCATCCACCCGCTTGCGACTCAAACAGTAGATGATGCCAGGCCCAGTTAACTGTTGCACCTGCTGCACAAGCTGGATAAAGGTTTGGTTACCACGCCGGTGTTTAGGGTGCACCTCGTAGTAGAGATTAGAACGGTTGAAGCTAGCAATGTGGCAGTAGGGTTGACGCAGGTCTAGCTGGCTGATGATGTCTTGGCGCACTCGTTCTGTAGCGGTTGCCGTCAGGGCCATGATTGGCACTTGGGGATAGATTTGTCGAAGTCGCCGCAATTGGCGATACTCCGGGCGAAAGTCATGTCCCCATTCAGACACGCAGTGCGCTTCGTCGATCGCGATTGCCGTCAATCCCACTCCAGCTTGAATAGAACCCAAAAAGTCCAGCAAAAAACTCTCTAGCAACAGTCGCTCTGGAGCCACATACAGCAGTTTGATCTCACCCTTGAGGGCAGCTTGGGAGCGATCGCGGCTTTCCACGGCTGAAAGACTGCTATTGAGAAACGTCGCTGCGATGCCATTGATTTGTAGTGCTTCCACTTGGTCTTGCATCAGAGCAATTAAGGGTGACACCACAATCGTCAGCCCTGATCGCACCAAAGCCGGAAGCTGAAAACATAATGACTTGCCACCCCCAGTAGGCATCACTACCAACACATCTTGGCCTGTCAGCGCTGCCTCTACAATCTCTCGCTGACCTGGCCGAAACTGGTCATATCCAAAGAATTGCTTTAGGGCCTTTTCCAGGCCGTCAGTTGTTGCTGTAGCCATCTGCATCCCCAAGCGATCGCCATGCTGCTGAGCGTTAGTTTATACTATCGGCCAATTTTCATCCTGAAGCTAGTGCCAGAATCAGCGTAAAGTATTAGGTGAGTTCTGCCGATCAGGAGCATTACTCTACCCACTACATCAGTGACACCTATGGGATATGGTTTTTACCTCTATGGCATCTTTCCAGCCCCAGGCCCCCAAGCTCTAGACCTTCAAGGATTGGATCAACAGCCCGTCAGGGTTCAACTGTTAGATGACTTTGCTATCCTCTTTTCTGAGGCTCAACAGGAGCGGTATCTAGCTAGTCGGCGTAACCTGTTAGACCACGAAAAGGTACTAGAAACAGCCATGCAGTTGGGTTATCGCTCTCTGCTGCCGCTTCAATTCGGCTTGATTGTCCAAGACTGGCAGCCCGTTATGGAGGACTTAATCATCCCCAAGCGAGATCAACTCCACCAGTTGCTTAGCCGTCTACAGGGCAAGCGAGAAGTCGGTGTCAAGCTATTCTGGGACAATGAGGCCGAGCTAGCGATGCTAATGGCTGAAAACCAGGCCTTGAAAGCTGAGCGCGATCGCTTAGAGGGCAAGTCTCTACGGATGGATGAGGTAATTGCCATTGGGCAGGCAATAGAACAAGGGTTACAGGCTCGTCAACAAGCCATCATCGACACCTTTCGCGCTACCCTTAATCCCTTAGCCGCTAGCACGATCGAAAATGACCTGCTGACTGATAGCATGATCTACAACGCTGCTTACCTTATCGCTTGGGATGACGAATCGGTCTTCAGCGAACAGATTGATGCCCTAGATCACCAGTTTGAAAATCGCCTCAAAATTCGCTATAACAACTTCACTGCTCCCTACAACTTTGCTCAGCTAGAGCAGTGAGCCAACCAGTAGCCACTGCTATCCTGTAACCGCAAGCTGTAACATCCTGTGAAGTCTCACAGCCCTGATTTCGGTAGTTTCCTACAATAGAACTAGACACTCGTTGGTAATGAATCTATGGCTAGAACCGTTGCCGATGCCATGAGTCACCCCCCCTTGACGGTGCAGCCCGAAACATCCCTCAAGGATGTGATTAAGCTCTTGGCCGATCGGCGCATTAGTGGCCTTCCCGTCGTCAATGCAGACGGACAGCTAGTGGGCATTGTGTCAGAAACAGACTTAATGTGGCAAGAGACTGGAGCTACGCCTCCTGCCTATATTATGCTGCTAGACAGTGTGATTTACCTAGAGAATCCCAAACGCTATGAGCGTGATCTACACAAGGTTCTAGGGCAAACAGTTGCTGATGTTATGAGCCGAGATGTGATCACCACGCGGCCAGAGCAGTCGCTGCGGTCTGCGGCTAAGTTAATGCACGAGAAAAATGTCCGTCGGCTGCCAGTGCTCGACCACGAGAATCGTGTAGTTGGAATTTTAACCAGAGGAGATATTATCCGGGTGATGGCTATGGAGCAGGATGCCGAGTAGAGGGCTAATAGCTGCCTACCTAGCGACCCATTTGGCGCTTGAGCTGCTCAATTTCATCATCCATTTCCCACTGGCGAAACTTCTGCTCTAAAGGATCTGCAGGCGATCGGGGTCGATAGTGGGATGCCTGATACCAACCAGCAGTTTCCCGTGAGGTGTCTTGGGCTTGGGATGCAGCCTCAGCCGCCTTCACTTCCTTAAGTTTGCGTTGCACTTCCTGTCGCCGTGCTTGCACCTGACGGTAGAGTTCTTCCGTTTTCTTGATACGCTCTTGTACACCGCGCATTTGGCCCCAGAGTTGATTGCCTTCTCGCAACAATGCTGCTTCTCGCTCCTGGGCTGGCTCTGCCAAATCTAAGCGTCCGGCTGCCTTGGCCTTATCGATGCGGATATGCCACAACTTAACCTCTTGGGCTGTTGCCATGATCTGCTCCTGCAAGGCTGTCTCTTGTCGTCGAAGATCCACCAACAGTTTACGGGTGTCCTCTTCCTGTTCTTGTAACTGGTCATCCAAAGCCATCAGTTCTAGCTGTGGATGACTACGCAGAAACTCTTCCAGCCGAGTTTCTAAAAACTGGCTGAGATCATCAAAAAGTCCCATGGCTGCCGATCCCTATAATTTCTGCCCAACATATACCGATCGTACTTCACCGTTGCGTCGAATAACTGCCTCCTGACCCGCGATTCGCACCATTGTCCAGCCAGTATTGCCGATCGCCTCTCCTGGATAGATGCGTTGAGGTGAGCCGTTAATCTCAAACAAAGCGGCTGACTTTTTACCCAAGTCCAACAAACCAACTAGGGTCACTGTTTCTGTAGGAACAGGAGAAACTAGCGGCGAAGGAACTGGGGCCACCGTTGCTGTTTTAGGTGCTTGGGCAGCCACGCTCGGAACTGCTGCCGGTGATTGTGCAGTGGGTGGCATGTAGAACATCTGGGGTGGTTGATAAACAGGGATGTAGACACGCTCTAACACCGTAGGAGCCATCGAGGGCTGAGCAGGGCTACCACTGACTGGTACGGTAGGTAACCCATTAGGGTTAACAGCCACAGGGAGACTGTCGGGCTTAGCAGCAGTGCTATTGATGACTTCTAGAGAGCGCTGTACGTAGTCAATGAACTGCAAGTCAGCAGCAACCTGAGGATCGAGAGATGGCGCAGTAACAGGCGGTGCTGGTTGTCCGATAACGGTAGCAACAAACCGATAAATGTCCTGGCGGTTGATCCAGCCAACTACTGCGGTTGCCAAGACCGCTGCGATCGCTGTTCCCAACATGAGTCGATCTACCAATGAACTAGCCTGTCGTCCTGAGTCAGACGGTGCAGTCTCCGGCGGTACTAGCTCTGGATCCTGTGAAGATACACTGGGGGATGGAGCTACTGGAGGCACAAGCGTCAATGGCATAGCTGGTTCATGACCGACGATCGGCTCTGGACTAGGACTATAACCATCGTCCATCTCAACAACAGTCTGTCCCCGCTCAAAATTGTCCAACAGTTGATCTAGCTCCTCAAACACATCATTCATCACATCGTCAACAGACACATCCATAGACCAAGGCTGGCGATCGCTAGAAGGGCTTGAGGGTTCTACTTTTGGGAGCTGATGAGTCATAACAGGCTCAGGGTTGGCTAAAGGAGATAGTCGTGAAGACGATGAGCAAGAATCGTGAGCCATATCGTCAGTCATAGAACTGTCACAGGAACTCGACAAGTAGGAGCTAGGCTAATGGCTTCAGCACTGCACCCCAGCTAGATGGATCCATACGTTTAAGGTTACTACCATGACTTAGGATTATAGGCGCAATGTTTGGGAATGAGACAGGTTTTTAAGAAATATCCCCAGTTTCCACCCATGGCTAACGAGTGTCTAGGGGCGGTGAAACTGCCTGAATCTCTCGATAAACATTTGTACCAATCTGCAATGCTTGGTTTAACAAGCGGCTGTAGTCATTAGCTTGGTGACTCAACTCTATCGCTTTCAACGTGCTGAAATTGGTTTCAATGCTGGCAAATAGGTCATAGCGCCGAGATAGCAGCCCCCGATTTTCTCGCAAAATGCGATCGGTCATCACCCCGCAAATCAAGCTTTCCCGCACTAGCTCCAACGCCTTGAGCACCTCTGCCCGGTTATCCAGTTGGATTTGGCTGTTACCCGCAGCCGCTAACCGATCAAGCACATCAACCGCCTGAATCACCTCGTTATAGCGATCCACATCATCCAACAGAACTGCTAACACAGCCATCTGGCGAGCCTTCAACAGCCAGGAACCATTCCAAG
>JANWZG010000004.1 GCA_025054735.1 Cyanobacteriota bacterium
TCGTCGATGAAGAGCACAATTTGCCCTTGGGACTCAGTAACTTCTTTCAGCACGGCCTTAAGGCGCTCTTCAAATTCACCCCGGTATTTGGCTCCGGCAATCAGCGCCCCCATGTCGAGGCTAATCAATCGGCGATCGCGTAGGGACTCTGGCACATCTCCCTTGACAATGCGCTGGGCCAGCCCCTCAGCGATCGCTGTCTTTCCTACCCCTGGTTCGCCGATTAGCACCGGATTATTTTTCGTCCGGCGAGAAAGAATTTGAATGGTGCGGCGAATCTCATCATCTCGACCAATTACCGGATCCAGTTTGCCAGCACGGGCGTATTCTGTTAAATCACGCCCATATTTTTCCAGCGCTTCGTATTTGCCTTCAGGGTTTTGATCGGTCACTTTCTGGTTACCTCGTACTTGATCAATCACAGCTTTCAGGGACGACTCAGTCAGGTTGAATTCTTGAAATAGTGCCCTACCTAAGCGATCATCTTTAGCATACGCTAGTAATAGGTGCTCAACTGAGATGTAGTCATCGCCGTAGCCTTGACGATAGGCCTCAGCTCTGTCGAGTAGGGTATCTAAGCTGCGTCCTAGATAAACTGCTGTGCCACTACCAGATACCTTAGGTTGGCGATTGAGGAACTCGTCGGTGCGATCGCGCCATCGCTGCGGGTTGATGCCAGCTTTGTTGAGAATACTAGTTGCCAGCCCTTCCTGCTCTAGAAGTGCCTTCAACAGATGCTCTGACTCCAGGTTTTGGTGTTGGTAAGATTTGGCAATCTCAGGCGTGCGGGCGATCGCTTCCCAGGCTTTTTCAGTAAATTGATTGGGGTTGTTGGGTTGCATAGGTGGTCAGTTGTCATGAAATGAATGTGTGGACACGGAGAAGATAACGTCTAGCCCCATCTCCACTAAGGCGCTTCGCAAACGTCTTTTGGTTGAAGAGCTAGAAATGAGAATGAGGGAATAACCTACAACTAGTAGTAGCTAGTATCCAAGTGAACCAGAGTCTCAATTACCTTTTAATGCAGAGTCAGTTCAGTTATTCCCCAAGTCGCAAGCGTTAATCCTAACTACCCATCACTCTAGCTAAGACCACCAATATCTTTCAACCCATTAAGACACAATTTAGGGAGAGACTTCCCCCCATCTCTATACCAAAAATCACTACCTGTTGAGCAGGTTTATAACGACCTAACGCCAATGAACTCTAGGGTAGGTGTATAGGTCGTTGGTCTATCGATGGCTAAGGTAAAACCGCAGGAGTTGCAGACCAGCTAGGACAATGAAGGCTGGGTTGTTGATTAGGTAGCGCCGCCAGAGCCGACGTGGTTCAACACCGAGGCGATATAGCCACTCTAGCCCTCGGCTCATCATCCAACGGGGTGCCTGTGATACCTGACCACTGTGAAAGCTAAAGGCGGCCCCAACGCCAATCATGACGGCAGATAGGTTACCGTGGTGACGCGCCATCCACAGTTCTTGTTTAGGACAGCCCAACCCAACTAACACCACTGAAGCACCGCTAGCGCGAATGCGATCGATGTCAAGGGCCTCTTCGGCTGAGGTCAGGGGGCGAAAGGGAGGAGCATGATAGCCAACGATCGCTAACCCTGGAAACTGTTGCAGTAGCCTAGTTCTGAGGGCAGCTAGCATGGTTTCAGTACCACCGTAGAGATAGAGAGGGATACCAAGTTGAGCGGCTCGATTGCACCAAGCCAGCATTAAGTCAGGGCCATAGACGCGCTGTTGGTGAGTAATTCCCAACTGTCGTAACATCCAGACGAGGGGCATACCGTCAGGGGTTACGAGGGCAGCACGGTTAACAACAGCTCTAAACTCAGGTTGCCAGTAGGCGGTCATGATCACATGCACATTAGCGGCAATCACGTAACACGACTGGCGATGCATTGCCCATTGTTGGATGCGATCGCAGGCATCATCGTAACTGGTAGCATCCACTCGACTGCCCAAAATTAGCCGATGGTCTAGATGTTTCAGCATGATTAGGGGAGCAATGGTAGCAGCATTGGTCTGTGCAAGGGTTAACTGTCCCGACCCAGCAAACTCGCTAACAGCGCTTTTTGAGCATGGAGGCGGTTTTCCGCTTGATCCCACACTTTGGATTGGCTACCTTCTAGCACAGCGTTGGTAATCTCTTCTTCTCGATGGGCTGGTAAACAGTGCAATACGATCGCAGTGGGATCAGCCGCCGCTAATAGTGCTTCATTAACCTGATAGGGTTGAAAAACAGGGATGCGGGTTGAAGCCAAGTCTTCTTGCCCCATGCTCGCCCAGACATCTGTATAGAGAACTTGTGCCCCCTGAACAGCAGCGATCGCATCCTGAGTAACCACAACTTCCGTGCGATCGCCAGCAATATCCCTAGCTTTTGCCACGATAGTTGGATGGGGTTGATAGTCTAGGGGGGTAGCAATACGGATATTCATGCCCACGAGGGCACATCCCAGCAGCAGGGAATGAGCAACATTATTGCCATCCCCTAGGTAGGTGAGGGTCAGGCCAGAAAAGGAACCGAAAGTTTCTTGAATCGTCAGCAAATCTGCCAGAATTTGACAGGGATGCTCTAGGTCGCTAAGGGCATTGATAACCGGGATGCGAGCATAGTCAGCAACAGTTTGCAAATCGGCCTGCTCGAAGGTGCGAATGGCTAGGATGTCTAGGTAGCGATCAAGGACGCGGGCAGTGTCGCTGAGGGGTTCACCCCTCCCTACTTGGGTGACACTAGGGTTGAGGTCTAACACTTGGCCACCTAGTTGATACATGGCAACCGAGAAGCTAACACGGGTGCGGGTCGAAGCTTTGTAGAACAGCAACCCTAAGACCTTACGGCATTGCCACTGACAGTCGCCCGCCTTCATATGGGCAGCCAATGTCAGCAGTGCCTGTATATCAGCCGTGCTCAAATCTGCCATACTGAGCACGTCTCGCCCCTTCAAGCCATCTAGAATTGCCTCGTGATCCATGACTAAACACTCATATGGAGTATCTCCAAATGCTACATCGTTTCTGGCTGTAACTGGCAGATTTTGGTCACAATTACTGGTTTGCTTGCTATAACTGTTCAAGAGTGGGAATGCGGGTAATTCCATGGCTAGTGACGATCAACGATCGACAGCAGTATTTGGGACTGCACTGGCGAGCTTAAGTGCCTTAGCCATAGTCACCATTGGCCTAGTGGGAGGAGCATCACGGCTCCATGCTCCCGTCCTCAATCAGCAATCGTCTTCAATAACCCTAGACCCTGCCTTAGCTAGCATCATCAGCTTGCCCCCCGATCAGCGCATTGCTCAACTTGATGCCCTAAGTCGTGAGCCACAGGCAGCAGATCAACACCGTGCTCGTTATTTGCTAGCCACCGACCTACTTCAGCAGGGGAAGGGGGCAGCAGCGATCGCCCAACTAGCTGACCTAGAGACCCAGTATCCACTCATGGCTCCCTACATTCTGCGGCAGCGGGCCAAGGCTTATGAGCTGGATGGCAAAACCAAACAAGCTCAGCAGGTGTGGCAAACTCTGCTTAAACGCTATCCCCAAGATCCGGTCAGTGCCGAGGCATTAGTTGCCTTGGGAAAAACGGATGCACGCTATTGGGAGCAGGCGATCGCCCAGTTTCCATCCCATCCTCGTACTCTAGAGGCAGTGCGGACATTGCTTCAGCGCAAGTCCAAAGTCCCAGAGCGGCTGTTGCACTTGGTGCGCCATGGCTTCTATGCTCCTGGCATCGTATCAGTGGCAGACAAGCTAGTGGGGATGCAGCGTCAAATTGCCCTAAAACCAGAGGATTGGGAGGCGATCGCCTTTGCCTATTGGGAAAATCAAGCCTATGGCAAGGCAGGGCAAGCTTACGCTAAGGCACCCAAAACGGCTCGTAATGCCTATCGAGCAGCTAGAGGACTGCAACTGGCAGAAGAGACCACTAAAGCTATCAATGCCTACGAAGCCCTAGTAGCAGCATTTCCAGATAGTCCAGAAACGGCCCTAGGCCTATTGCGACTGGCTAGGCTACAACGCCAAAATCCCCCCGTAGCGATCGCCTACCTAGATACGATCGTGAGTCGGTTTCCCGATCGCGCAGCAGAGGCACTGCTGTTAAAGGCCGACATCCTAGAAACAACCAAGAATGGCAGAGCGGCGGTGCAAACTCGGCAGCGCATTCTTGATCAGTATCCATCCTCAAAGGCAGCGGCGGAAATTCGCTGGCAAGAGGCGCGAAAACAGGCCAAGGCTGGGAATTTGAAGACTGCTATCCTATGGGCAGAGGTGATCGCCGTCAATAGCCCCACTAGTGAGCTGGCCCCAGAAGCTGCCTACTGGACAGGCAAGTGGAAAACGGCACTAGGGGATCACCGTCAAGCCAAGCAGCAGTTTGAACGCGTGTTGAGCCAATACCCAGAGTCCTACTTTGCTTGGCGATCGGCTTCCATGCTGGGCTATAACGTAGGCGACTTTACCACTGTGCGCCGACTTGTGCCCCATATTGTGGTACCCGTGGGTCGATCGCCCTTGGCAGCAGGTTCTACCCTATTGCAGGAACTGTATCAACTCGGTCAAAGTTGGGATGCCTGGGCACGCTGGCAGGTGGAATTTCAAACACCACAGTCCCCTACTGTTGCCCAACAGTTCACCGACGGTGTCTTACGGCTTGGTGTTGGCGACTATCTGGATGGCATTTTCATGGTGTCCAGTTTGCGCGATCGGGAACCTCAACAAGACCAAGCCGACTATCAAGCTCTGCGTCAGCAAACAGCCTACTGGCATGCCCTTTATCCTTGGCCTTATTTGGACTTGATCATAGCTTGGTCGCAGCAGCGGCAACTGAATCCTCTGCTGGTGTTGGCACTCATGCGGCAAGAATCACGATTTGAGCCAGCGATCGTATCCGTTGCCGGGGCTACGGGGCTAATGCAGGTTATGCCCGATACTGGAGCTTGGATCGCTGAGAAAAGCGGCCTCAAGCAGCCCTATCGCCTAGACAACCCCGCAGACAACATCATGCTGGGCACCTGGTATCTGGACTATACCCACCAGGAATATGGTGATAACTCTATGCTGGCGGTGGCAAGCTACAATGCTGGCCCCGGCAATGTGGCAGACTGGCTCGATCGCTTCGGTCTGGCTGACCCAGACAACTTTGTAGAGCAGATCCCCTTTGATGAAACCAGAGGCTACGTCACTGCTGTGTTTGAAAACTACTGGAACTACCTACGGCTCTACAACCCTGATGTGATGGCCCTGATGAAACGATACGGTCATTAGTATCAGCGTATTCACACACTGTTCAACATCCAGGAGCGATCCATGACCATCGCCACCAACCGACCCATGACCCTAGAGGAGTATCTGAGCTATGACGACGGCACCGACAGACGCTATGAGTTGGTGGATGGAGTGTTAGTGGACGTGGGGGCTGAGCGTCCACTTAATATTGACATTGCCATGTTTCTCATTGTGATGTTTGCACAACTCATTCCCATTCGGCTAATTCATCGAGGGACAGAGTTGGTCGTTCCTGGTGCTGGTGCCAGTACTCGTTACCCAGATTTAGTAGTTCTTTCAGAAGCCTGTGCCGCTGCCTTGGCTGGCAAGCCTCGATCGTTGATTACGTTGGAAATGCCTGCTCCAGCACTAGTCGTCGAAGTGGTTTCGCCAGGTAACCCAGGAGAGCAAAACTACGATCGAGACTACATCGAAAAGCGGCGAGAATACGCCCTGCGCGGCATTCCTGAGTACTGGATTATCGACCCCGATCGTCAGGTTGTCCTCGTGTTGACCCTAACGGGACAGACCTATCAAGACCAACGGTTTATGGGCAACGCAGCGATCGTCTCTCCCACCTTTCCCCAGTTCCAGGCAACGGCAGAGCAAATCCTAAAGGCCGGGCAAACCAGTTGAGGGCCATTCCCTAAGAGTTTTGACATTAGCGGGGACACTGGTTGACCTGTTATCGACCTAGCACCTTAACGATGTCCTACGTAAGACTTGATATTTACGCCCAAACAGCATCTTAAAATGGGAGATGTCAACACTAGATTCCCTGAGTTCCTGCTGATGGAAAACTTTTCATAACCATAGGGACGATCGTTGATAGCATCTGTTGCCGTTATCCACCAACTTTTGCCGTTGTACCGCAATCTGCTGGCAATCATTGTCTAGCTATTTACCCTTGAACGTTTACTACTACTCATTACCGATACTCCAATGCTTCAACGCACTACTCTCACTGGACTCCGCGCTGATCATTTTCGGCATCCTCTTGATCTACAGGCCACTCAGTCACTGCGTCAAATTCCTGGTCTAGACTTCCTGATTAGAAACTTGCTTGGTTCCCTAGCAGAGCAAGTCTTCTATCTAGAAAACATAGCCTCTAGCATCTTAGTAGGTACACAACAACTTCCCCATCTGCATAACTTGTTGCTGGAAGCTTGCCAAATTCTGGACATGGAAGTACCGCAACTCTATGTGCGCCAACATCCAGTTCCCAACGCCTATACTTTTGCCATGCGCGGCAAACAACCATTTATTGTAGTGCACACATCGCTACTAGATCTGCTGACCGATGAGGAAGTGCAGGCTGTTATTGCCCATGAGTTGGGTCATTTGAAGTGCGACCATAGTGTTTACCTAACTCCGTTGAATTTGGCAATCCTAGCCACATCCCAAATCCCAGCAGTTGGAGTTGTGTTGGCTCAAGCCATTCAAGCACAACTGCTTACTTGGTTACGTTGTGCTGAGTTCACCTGCGATCGCGCTGCATTGCTGGTCACTCAGGATCCAACAGTCGTAGCATCCTTACTTATGAAATTGACGGGTGGCTCGCCAACACTTGCCTCTAAGCTGAATCTCGATGCCTTTATGCAGCAAGCCCGCATCTATGAAGAAATGGACAACACTGAATTGGGAGCCATGCTGAAACAGATTCAATCGGCGCAGCTAACGCATCCTGTGCCTGTATTACGCGCTAAGGAAGTTGATCGTTGGGCTAACAGTCCGGCCTACCAATCATTGTTACAGCAGCGACCAATTGAGTATAATGATGAAGCTAAATTAATGGGCGGATGGCGGAATTGGTAGACGCACCACACTCAAAATGTGGCGGCCCTAGGGGTCATGAGAGTTCGAGTCTCTCCCCGCCCATACCGTGGTTGAATGTATGCACATTGCTAGCTGGAACGTCAACTCTGTACGGACACGGCTTGATCAAGTCATTCACTGGCTGACAACTAACTCTATTGATCTCTTGTGCCTCCAAGAGACGAAGGTGATTGATGACGATTTTCCTCGTCAACGGTTTGAAGAGCTTGGTTATCATTGCTATGTATCGGGGCAAAAATCCTATAATGGCGTGGCTTTACTGAGCAATAGTCCTATCACTGATACGCAGTCTGGGTTTGCCTCTCTCTTGGGGGAAGCCGTGAGAGAGTGGGATGTTCAAAAGCGTGTTATTCAAGGAACGTTCCGGGGCATTCAGGTGTTAAATCTTTACGTGCCCAATGGGTCAGAAGTTGGCAGCGACAAATATCGTTATAAGCTGGAGTGGTTAGCGCAACTCCGCACCTACGTGCAGATGCTCTTGCAGTCTGCAAAGGCTAAATCTCTGCCTGTCTTGATGTGTGGCGATTTTAACATTGCCTTAGAAGACCGGGATATCTATGATCCCACCGGTCGAGAAACCCACATCATGGCCTCGGATGCAGAGCGATCGGCACTGCAAGCTGTGCTAGATCTAGGATTTCAGGATGTGTTTCGGAAATTTACCACTGAGGGAGGACATTTTAGTTGGTGGGATTATCGCACAGGAGCCTTTCGGAGAAACCACGGTTGGCGGATTGATCACATCTACCTTACCCCTGAGTTGTACGATCGAGCCGTTGCCTGCACCATTGACAAAACACCTAGAACACAAGAAAAGCCTAGTGATCACGCCCCAGTGATTGTTGAACTAGCTCTGTAAACCTGAGTACAGCATCCATGACCCATTCCTCTCCTACAGTTCACATTCCCAGTTGTGCTTGGTCACGGGCGATCGGATTAGGCTGGCAAACTCCTTATACCGTTCGCTATGCCAGTAACCTCGATGATGGCCCTTGGCATGGAATGCCACTAGGTGGTTTTGGAGCAGGTTGCATTGGGCGTTCCCACCGAGGCGATTTTAACCTCTGGCATCTCGATGGTGGCGAGCATGTCTTTCAGTCGATGCCAGCTTGTCAATTCAGCATCTTTGAGCAAGTTGGGGATCAACCACCCCAAGCCTATGCCCTCTGCACTGAGCCGCCTGCCAATGGTAGCTTATCAAGCTGGCAGTGGTATCCAACCCAGGCTGGAACCTACTACGCCCTCTATCCGCGCAGTTGGTTTGTCTACGATGGCGTGTTTACCGCAGCCCTCACCTGTGAACAGTTCTCACCCATCTGGGCTGAAAATTACCAAGAGAGCAGCTATCCTGTTGCCATTATGGAGTGGACAGCCCATAACCCCACCGATCAACCTATTACCCTCAGTATTCTCCTAAGCTGGCAAAACATGGTGGGCTGGTTTACCAACGCTCTCAAATCCCCTGAAGTTAAGGTCAGGGATGACGGC
The DNA here is from genome assembly GCA_025054735.1 of Cyanobacteriota bacterium. Taxonomy (NCBI): domain Bacteria; kingdom Bacillati; phylum Cyanobacteriota; species Cyanobacteriota bacterium. The sequence goes on from JANWZG010000004.1 coordinate 8,601, forward strand.
AGTCCTGTTTACGAGTATCAACCACAGTTAGGAAAAAGTGCTGGTAATGTCAACCGTTGGATTGTTGACAACAATCGAGTCGGCTGTCTCATGGAACGCCTAAAACCAGATGCCGATGAGTTAACCCTCCCCAGCGAGGGAGATGGTCAGTGGGCGATCGCCACCTTTGCCCCGCCTTATACGACTGAAATCTTTTACCACACCCGCTGGAACGCCCTAGGAGATGGTGCAGAGATATGGGAGTCCTTTAGTCGCGACGGCTCATTACCTGACTACGAGGATGAAACCCCAGCCACGGATGGGGAATACGCTGGCTGTGCGATCGCCCTGCGCTTTACCCTAGAACCTGGAAAGACCCGCCAAGTTCCCTTCATCATTGCTTGGGATTTGCCCGTGACCGAGTTTGCAGCCGGAATCATAGATTATCGGCGATACACTGACTTCTTTGGACGCAATGGTGCCAATGTCTGGTCGATTGTGCGCACAGCGCTTAAGCACTACAAAACATGGCAGGAACAAATTCGCCAATGGCAGCAGCCCATTCTGGCCCGACCAGACTTGCCAGATTGGTTCAAAATGGCTCTCTTTAATGAACTGTACGACTTAACCGCTGGAGGCACCCTATGGAGCGCGGCTGACGAAAACAACCCTGTTGGTCGCTTTGCTGTGTTGGAATGTATCGACTACCGCTGGTATGAAAGCCTAGACGTGCGGCTTTATGGATCCTTTGGCCTCCTAATGCTGTTCCCTAAACTAGAAAAAGCCGTGATGCGTGCCTTTGCCCAGGCAATTCCCATCCAGGACGATCGCACGCGCAAGATTGGCTACTATGTAACGATCGGTGCCGAAAGTCCCCAAGCAATTCGCAAATTAGCTGGAGCCACCCCCCATGATTTAGGTGCTCCCAACGAACACCCCTGGGTCAAGACCAACTACACCAGTTACCAAGATTGCAATTTGTGGAAAGACCTACCCTGCGACTTCGTGTTGCTAGTCTATCGAGACTACTTGCTAACGGGTGCGACCGATGTGGAATTTTTGGCCGACTGCTGGGCAGCGATCGTCCAAACCCTAACCTATCTCAAAACCTTTGACCACGATCAAGATGGCATTCCCGAAAACTCTGGCGCTCCTGACCAAACCTTTGACGATTGGCGTTTACAGGGCATTAGTGCCTACTGTGGTGGGCTGTGGATTGCGGCCCTAGAAGCTGCGATTGCCATTGGCAACATTTTGGACGCTGCAAACCTGCTTAGCCCTACAGCATCCCCAGAGCCTAGCAACCCAAAACCCCAGCAACTATTTCAGACTTGGCTAGATCAGGCTCGTCCGCTTTATCACCAAACCCTCTGGAATGGACAATACTATCGCCTAGATAGTGGTAGTGGCTCTAACGTAGTCATGGCCGACCAACTCTGTGGTCAATTCTATGCGCGTCTGCTTGCCCTGCCTGACATTGTGCCGCCAGATTGCGCTGAAATTGCTCTACGAACAGTGTACGATGCCTGCTTTGTGAAATTTAACAATCAGCTACAAGCCCTAGCAACTGCTCCCCAAGACATTTCCCTGACTCCCAATTCAGCGCGATCGTTTCAAGCAAACCCTCCCTCGACCACGCTCTCGCCCCCAAAATCTTTGCAGATTGGCGCTGCTAATGGTGTTTGTCCTGATGGTTCCCCCGAAAATCCCAACGCTACCCATCCTCTAGAAGTATGGACTGGCATCAACTTTGGCCTTGCCGCCTTCTTGGTACAAATGGGAATGCGTGATGAAGCCCTGCAAATGACCAAGGCAGTAGTAGACCAGATTTACGAACATGGATTGCAGTTTCGTACACCAGAAGCAATTACCCCTGTAGGCACATTTCGAGCCAGCCACTACCTGCGGGCAATGGCAATTTGGGCGGTCTATGGAGTGCTCACTCAAGCATATGACAGTGACAACCCAACTGACTAGGAAAACGTAGTCGCCTCAACTATGGTCGTTTCGATCAAAAACTAACTAGTTAGGACAACTAGTTAGGAGAAATCGTTTAATCGTTTACCAGTAAGGCCCCCTGTAAGGATAAAGTCTTCACTACTAACGTCCCGACCAGATTACGTATGTATTGCCGTAGGTCTCCACTGGCAACACCTTAGCCAGTCCATACATCCACATACGTGGAATGAACCAGTTACACTCCACCAGTGTTGCTAAACAGGAGTATGATTCTCTGCGCTTGAGCTACTCACAGCCCTCATCCCAGTTCTCTCCTTTGGAGGAGAGCAAACAAAAGTTCTAACCTTCCTCTTCCTGGGGAGAAGGATTGGGGATGAGGGCAATTCATGGCTGCGTTCAGCAGCGCCACACTCTATCTACAATTGAGCAATAGAACTGATTGATAAACAACAGTGGAACTATTACCGACTGGGCAACATCGCTATTGGATTCACAGCCCCTTGACCACGAGGGTGAATCTCAAAGTGAAGGTGGGGACCAGTACTATAGCCAGTGCTGCCCATTTCAGCAATTTGCTGACCTTGAGATACCTGTTGGCCAACCTGAACTAAGATCCGGCTATTGTGGGCATATAGCGTCAAGCTACCATCAGGATGTTGAATTTCAACCAAGTTGCCGTAGCCCCCTGAGTTCCAGCCAGCAGTTACTACAACTCCAGGAGCAGCAGCGATGATAGGAGTACCGATCGGGCCAGCAATATCAATGCCACGGTGCATCCTGCCCCAGCGCCAACCATACCCAGACGTCAAAACACCACGCGCTGGCCAAATGTAGCCATTGAATTCCTGGCCAGGAAGATACTTATCAGCACTCCCTAGTGGTGGCAGTTCTGGTGAAACAGTCTGACCTACCAATGGACGATTAATCGGTGCATAGTTTTCAGACCCTACGGAAGCAGATGCATAAAGAGAGGATTCATTGACAGGCAACTGGCTAGACTCTGCTCGTGCTTCACGTCGTACAGGAACGATCGAAGGCAACACTGGCTGACCACGCAGTTCCCGTTGAAGAGTTTCAGTCCGGTTACGAACATCTGAGTCAGTAGCAGCAATATTGCTAGCACTATCAAATAACGAATTATCTGCAGGAGCTTGAGAAGCAACTGGTAAGGGAGAACTCTCAACTTGAGAAGCAGGCTGAGCAGTAGATTGGCTATCCAACGCAACTGTGCCTGCAGATGCTGACTGATGCCCAGGGCCTTGAGCAGCATGAGCGGCACTGGCTTCAGAACCAACACTAACTGCCTGTGCAGAAGGCTGAACTTCAGGAACTGCTGGGGAGACAGAAGCTTGCTGCTGTAGCTGCATCACTCCACTTGGCAAATCCCCATTACTAGAGGGAGCAGTGTGATCACTCTGCTCTTGAGCACTTACCTGGGGAGCAGCCAACGGAATAGACAACTTCGCCTCAGTCGGTAAAGCTGCGACTAAGACTGGCTCTGTGGGTGCAGCCACCACAAACTGCTGGTCAACTTGCGTTCCAACATGACCACTTTCGTCCGCCCTAGTCACCAACTGGCTTTTGTCCACTGCATTCACAAGCTGGGGCTTAACGGGCGAAGCCTGAGCCACTTTAACCCCAGAAAATTGGTCAACAACAGGCTGGCTAGTTTGAACATCACCAGAACCTGATAGCTGCATTAGTCTAGGAAGACCTTGACCAGAAGCATCATAGCCAGGGCTACCAGCAGTTAGCTGTTGTGCACCAATACCCCGGTAAGACACCAACCCAGACGGTGTAGCATGAGATTGCGACTTGGAAGAAGATGTGATGCCTTGACCAGCGTGCAAGGAAGGTAAAGCTTGCGACTGCTCTGCAACGCCCGACGAAGAGGGCAGCTTAGAAGCTTGCTTGGACTGTGCTGAAGTTTCAAGCTGAGCCGCCTGAAAAGATTCTTGAGAACGCTCTTGAGCGGCCTCAGCTAACGTAGGAACCTGCCAGGACTCGTAAAGAGGTTCATTTGAAGAGCTAGCTGAGCTATGAGAATTTACACTGCCTAAATCAATGGATTTGGAATCAGGTGTAGGAAACTGACCATTGAGTGGCTCATTGACAGTGCTTGCAGAACTTGTAGATGAATCGGCTAGTGCAAGCTCAGATACGATCGGAACAGAAGCAATTGATCCTTCACCTAGTTGTGGAATTAGAAGGCTAGAAGCTCCCATGGAGATAGCAAGCCCCAAAACAGCCGCGGATGTGCAAGCTCGACGATTCACTTCAGTAGGAACTTGTCTAACCTGCCCTCCCATCTCAGAATCACCTGCAACTGGAGAAGCACTTGACTTGACTCGCTGCGGATATGTTCGACTCAATGAACAACCTCCTAATGACCAGAACTCAACCGTTGCTTTAGTCTCTCGGATTCAAACGACAGAGATCACAACTAACCAATGACGCGGATCACACAAGATTGAGACTATAACACCTCGAATCCAACACGCTGCAAGACTACTTCGCCGGGTTTAGCTTTAGACAAGTTTACATGAGTTAGAGAAAAATTCAAGATATTCCCAAAGTAATACTCACTCAACCCCAAGCAAAACTGGCTTGCAATCTATGCAACTGCCTTACGGCACATGTTGGCTTCATCCGTTCACCTCTTTACAGCCACACACCAAGAAAACCGTGACAAACCCAGCACTGCTAGATGCAGAAACTAGGTGACACCACAAACCTCTAGCCACCAAAAGAATGAGCCATGTATTACTACCTTGCAGAAGTTGCTCCACAAGGTCGTACACTCACACTCACAAGGCTTGATGGCTAGCAAACTTCGCAAACCTCGCTACGTCTACACACACTTTGCAACCGTAACGATGACTATTCAATTTGACGATGAGACTGTAGACGCTATCACTTAGGAACTACAACCGTACAGGCAGGTGCTTCCTTATACTGTGACCCATAATTACAGGTTAAAGACTAGCTCAAAACCTAGTTTGATTTACCTGATACAGAGGCTTTCAGCGATTTCAGGACGATTCAGCTTTGATGAGGAACTTTTATCAGGAGCCTCCAGGGTTTATTGGTATCGCATCATAACTTTTTATGATTGTCCCTAGGACGGTATCATTCCTGGTTGACTGACAAACTTTTTTGTAGGTTGGGTTGAAAACGTGAGACCCAACACCAGCCTATGTTCTGTAGGGTTTACGCTATCACTACCCTAACCTACAAGAGGATAGGAGTTCCAAGAGTTTTGTTAGGCAACCGGGCATGATCCTCTATCGGAGTCAAGGTTACCAACAGCCTAACTAGAGGCAATTCAACTGGCGTAGAGCCTCAAAAAGTCCCACAGCTACGCTGACAGAGAGATTTAGGCTGCGAACTTCTGGCTTTGGCATAGGAATACGAACTGTGAATGTGCAATCGGTTAGAACCCTGGCGGGTAGCCCATTTGTTTCACTGCCAAAAATTAACCAGTCGCTCGGTTGATACTGACAATCTACATAGGTGCGATCGCCGTGAACACTAAAGCCTATCCATCGCCCACGGTGAGTCTGACAGTAGCTGTAAAACGCATCTAATGAGTCATGGCAATGTAGATTGACATATTCCCAGTAGTCTAGGCCTGCACGCTTTAGGTAGCGATCGCTTAACTCAAATCCCAGTGGAGCTACTAAATGTAGTTCCGTGCAGGTTGCCGCACAGGTACGAGCTATATTGCCTGTATTGGGTGGAATCTGAGGGTGAATTAACGCAACTTTGGGCATATACAGGAGCCGAGAATTCAAACGGTATCTAACATTGCTAAATTATTATCTATATTTTTTCTTTATAGTTTTTCCTTCCAAAAAGTGATTAGATTTTTTTATTCGACCGTAGGTATAACAAATGCCTATTTGGGATCCTTCAGGTTCACTAACTATCCACTAACGGCTAGCATCCAGGGTGGTTGTTTACACCGAGTCATCAAAAATTTTTAACCCTTGGATAAGAAATTCACATCAGTGGGGGTATGCATTAATGCAAGAAATGCCGACTACCCGTAAGCACCATCACTAGACCTAACTCATTAGCAGCAGCGATAGAGTCTTGATCTCGCAAACTACCACCAGGTTGAATAATGGCGCAAATGCCTGATGCTGCTGCTGTTCGCACTGAGTCATCAAAGGGAAAAAAGCCATCACTAGCTAGCACTGCCCCACTTGCTCGTGCACCTGCTTGATTCAGCGCGATCGCTACAGAGCCAACACGATTCATCTGGCCAGCCCCAATACCCAGGGTTACTCTGTTATGGCTCACAACAATTGCGTTTGATTTCACATGCTTAGCAACAGTCCAGGCAAACTGGAGGTCTTGCCATTGTTCTGGGGTAGGCTGGTGAGTGGTCACAACTCGCCACTGGTTGGGGTCATCTGGCTGATCATCCGATGTCTGTACCAAGAAACCACCAGCGATCGTTTTGACAACTGGCTGCGTTGCTCCTCGCATATCGGGCAACACTAACACTCGTAGCTTTGATTTTTTACTCAGCAATGCCTGTGCCTCTGGGTCACATCCAGGAGCAACAACGCACTCTAGAAATGTCTGAGTTAACGCCTCAGCAGTTGCAGCATCGATCGGTCGGTTCAAGGCCACAATTCCCCCAAATGCCGACACATCATCAGCGTTGAAGGCTCTAGTGTATGCTTCAGCTAACGTGTTGCCCAACGCCACACCACAAGGGTTTGTGTGTTTAATGATGACCGCAGCAGCAGGACAATCGGGCTGAGTAAACTCAGCAATTACCCGTCGAGCAGCTTCTAAGTCTAACAAGTTGTTGTAGCTTAGCTCTTTGCCTTGAAGTTGGTGGGCAGTTGTCCAGCCAGTGTTACCAGATTGATACCACATGGCTGGCTGATGGGGATTTTCGCCGTAGCGCAAGACTTGCTTGAGCCGCCCTGTAAGGGTAAACACTGCTGAGGCATCATCCTGCTGGCCGTCTTCTGCGGTGCTGGTTACTATGTCTGATTGATGAGGTAACGGTTGAGTGGTGCTAACGGACGGACAGCTATGTAAATAGTCAGAAATAGCTCGATCATAGTCTGCTGTGTGTTGAAATGCACGTAGTGCACAGGCTTGACGAAATGCTAAAGATGTTTTCCCTTGATGCTGGCGCAGTTCTTCAAGGTACGCGCTGTACTGATCGGGATTGCAGAGCACTGTTACATAGGCATGGTTTTTGGCAGATGCTCGTAAGAGTGTAGGCCCACCAATATCAATCTGTTCGATCGCCTCAGCTAGTGTGACCCCAGGACGAGCTATCGTTTGCTGAAATGGGTAAAGGTTAACCACCACTAGGTCAATCAGTGGAATTTGTTGCGCCTCTAGGTCAGCACAATCTTGCGGTAAATCACGGCGTGCCAAAATGCCACCATGGATTCGCGGATGTAGGGTCTTGACACGCCCACCTAAGATTTCTGGTGAGCCAGTGTAGTCTGACACCTTTGTAACTGGTAACCCCGCCTCTTTGAGGGTTTGAGCTGTACCACCACTGCTAATCAACATAAAGTTGAATTCCTGAACTAAGCTAGTTGCCAGTTCTAGTAACCCTTGTTTGTCAGAGACGCTGAGTAACGCCAATTGTGTCATTCGTAAACACTTCCTGTGGTAGATAAATGCCTTTATCAACATAACAAGAGGCAGTGCGATAAAACACACTGCCTCACCTCACATCTGTGGTTAGTATAAGCTAGCCCACCAATAGCAAACCTAGTTACCCTGAGGCAACAGTTCTGGTGTTGAAGCTTGGCCCGGTAGAGCCTCAGAAGGCGACACAGTAATCTTGCCGTCTTCGTCTACATCCACGACTGCAACGTCTCCATTCTTGATGCGACCAGAGAGGATTTCTTCGGCCAGAGAATCCTCTAGCAAGCGCATAATGGCACGACGTAATGGCCGAGCACCATAGCTGGGGTTATACCCTTCCTCTACCAGCCGATCCTTAAATCGCTCAGTGACCTCCAGGGTAATGCCCTGATCTGAGAGGCGACGGAAGACATCGGCCAGCATAATATCAGCAATTTGCTTGACCTCATCCTTCACAAGCTGACGGAACACAATGATTTCGTCAACCCGGTTAAGAAATTCGGGGCGGAAGTATTGCTTCAGTTCTTCATTCACCAGGGAACGAATGCGGTTGTACTGAGATTCAGAGGCATCACCTGTTGAAAACTCAAAGCCAAGACCGCCACCACCCTTCTCAATCACTTTGGAGCCAATATTAGAGGTCATAATCAGCAGGGTGTTCTTGAAGTCCACTGTGCGTCCTTTCGCATCAGTTAGCCGTCCATCCTCTAGGATCTGGAGCAGCATGTTGAACACATCGGGGTGTGCCTTTTCAATTTCGTCGAAGAGTACGACCGTGTATGGACGACGACGCACTGCTTCTGTGAGTTGCCCCCCTTCGTTGTAGCCAACATAACCAGGAGGAGAGCCAATCAACTTGGATACAGTGTGACGCTCCATATATTCAGACATATCTAACCGAATCATGGCTTCTTCTGAGCCAAAGAAGTAGGCAGCTAGTGCTTTGGTTAGCTCGGTTTTACCTACGCCAGTGGGGCCAGAGAAGATAAAGCTAGCGATCGGTCGGTTAGGATTCTTTAGACCCACACGAGCACGCCGAATAGCGCGAGAAACAGCCTTTACAGCTTCATCTTGACCAATCAACCGCTGGTGCAAGGTGTCTTCCATGTGCAACAACTTGGTCGATTCTGACTCCGTTAGCTTTTGCACAGGCACCCCCGTCCAAGAGGCGACAATTTGAGCAATATCCTCTTCGGTGACAATCGGTGATTCTTCTCCATTCGTGTCACCATTCTTCCTACTCTGGGCAATCGAGCGAATCTCAGCCTTGATTTCCATTTCTCGATCGCGCAACTCGCCAGCCTTGTCAAAGTCTTGAGAGCGAACGGCTTCGTCCTTTTCCTTCAGAACTTGACGCAACTCCTTATCTAGCTCCTTAGCAGCAGCAGGCAACTGAGAGTTAATCAGCCGCACACGAGAGCCTGCTTCATCAATCAAGTCAATAGCTTTGTCTGGAAGGTAGCGATCGGAAATATAGCGATCAGACAACTTAGCGGCTGCCTCTAGCGCCTCATCGGAAATCTTTAACTTGTGATGTTGCTCATAGCGTTCACGGAGACCATGCAGGATTTCAATTGTTTCCTCTACACTTGGTTCACCTACCATCACAGGTTGGAAGCGACGCTCCAAGGCTGCATCTCGTTCAATGTGTTTGCGGTACTCATCTAAAGTAGTTGCACCAATACATTGCAGCTCACCTCGGGCTAATGCTGGCTTAAGGATGTTAGCAGCATCGATAGCGCCTTCAGCGGCACCTGCCCCAATTAGTGTATGCACTTCATCAATCACTAGGATGACGTTACCGGCAGAGCGGATTTCATCCATGATCTTCTTGAGGCGCTCTTCAAATTCGCCGCGATACTTAGTACCTGCAACCAACAAGCCAATGTCGAGGGTTACAACCCGCTTTTCTTCCAAGATATCTGGAATGTCTCCGTTGGCAATGCGTTGAGCCAAGCCTTCAGCGATCGCCGTCTTACCAACACCGGGTTCCCCGATTAAAACAGGATTATTCTTTGTGCGGCGACCCAAGATCTGAATGACCCGTTCAATTTCCTTCTGACGACCCACTACTGGATCCAACTTGCCCTCTGCCGCCATCTGAGTCAAGTTAGAGCCAAACTCATCCAAGGTTGGAGTCTTAGTCTTGCCGTGGCTGCTACCAGCAGAGACCTCTGCGGTTTCGCCCAACATCCGAATAACCTGTGTGCGAACCTTGGACAAATCAACGCCAAGATTTTCTAACACTCGCGCAGCAACACCTTCGCCCTCGCGAATTAGCCCTAGTAGCAAGTGCTCTGTGCCAATATAGTTATGGCCAAGTTGGCGAGCTTCTTCCAACGATAGCTCTAGCACTCGTTTAGCGCGGGGGGTAAACGGGATCTCAACGGCCACAAAGCCAGAACCCCGACCAATGATTTTTTCAACTTCAATCCGGGCATCTTTTAGATTAACGCCCATCGACTTCAGTACCTTGGCAGCGACGCCAGTCCCTTCTCCAATCAGACCCAAGAGGATCTGTTCTGTGCCTACAAAGTTATGACCCAAGCGGCGAGCTTCCTCTTGAGCCAACATAATGACCTTAATAGCCTTTTCAGTAAAGCGTTCAAACATGGTGTGTGTCCAAATCACCTGGTGCGTGCTGGTACGCTGATTCTAACACAGTCAACCCGATGAACTGTTGAGCATGAGCTACATCGATGTAGGGATTTCACGACTTTGCTGTGTAAAATTACGGCTAACCCTTGATTAATAAGGGCTTAACCTCATATGCTCACTTCATTAAGTTATTCAGAAATTCTCAACGTTTCTTTGCACTATGCAACAAGATGATTCAACGAGTGAGGTATGACAAGCCTATCAATACAGCCAGCAAACCCAACGTGGTAAGCGCGAAGTGATAGAGAGATTTTCCCCGCTTTCGTACCATGTTTCGCATGGCCAATTTGACGTAGCTTGGAGGTGGTGATTTCTCTACACCAGAGTTATCCGCACGACTCGCACTACTAATGGTGTCTTGTAGGTCAGTCTCTGGGGAGCTAGGAGATGAAACTGGGTCTAGGTTAGGCATATGAGAGGTGACAACGATCGCTAGAGCGTCCTACAGGCTCGAATTGCACTCAGTCTTGGCAGTGCCATCAGGCAATTAGCTAGCAGACTGCTGGTGTAAATCTAGTGTATGCTGAATTTTCGTCACAATACTCTTATTGTCAGTGCGGTGCACCATTTCCTTCAGCTCAGACAACATTGTCTCTGCGCGAGTAATTCGCTGAATGAGGGCCTCTGTATCTGCTGTGCTTATCCACGGGTCACTTGCTCGTTCACCAGGTTGACCAGAGTCAGCATCAGCACCATCAACCCCAGTCCTATCCTGCTGATAAACTAATGACTCCAACTCAGCAAGGGCAATTTCTGCCTGTTGGATTTTAGACACTAACGATCGAGCAGTAGCTGTACCTGACTGGGCTGCATCGGTTAACTCTTGAATTCGCAGTTTGAACCGACTAGCAACCCGATCCATTTGCCGCCCCGCCTCAAAGGTTTGGCTCACCAAGTTGCTAATCTCTGTCGTAATAGTGCTGAAACCGCTAATTTCCTGACTGGAGCGGCTAGCACCAATGCCTGCCTTCACTGCCAAATAGCGAACTTGTTGGCTAACTTTAGCAACTAGTTGAGATGCTTCGTGCAGTGTGTTGAGTTCTTCACTTAGGGACTGTCCTACGCTTACGATTTGGCTAGTGCTACGACAGATTGCATTAACACCCGCGAAGGTGGCTTGAAAGGCTTTTTTACCTTCCATTGACAAGAGTTGGCCAATCTGAACAAAGCGTTGATTCAGCCCAGCTACTTCTTCTGACCGCTGCACCAACTCCTTTTGCTGAGCCTCCAGCAACTGATTCCGTTCCTGGATAATGCTCTGTTGCTTTTCTAGCTTTTGGGCATAGTCTTTAACTTTTTGCCGTTCTGACTCTAGCTTAGAGAGGTAACGTTTCAATTCACGCTGCTGATCCCGAATTTGCTGGTTAGCTACCGTCAAAATTTGGGACTGAGCCGTCATGAGGGTTTGGCAATCTAGCAAGAAATACGCCTTTACATCTGGCAGGTTTTCATTCTGAAACACTACTAGAATTGGATCATACAGACGATCAACAGGCCTGCTCAGCGCAATTGGAACTGCATCAATAACTTTTTCAGTATAGTTAAGCTGGAGGAAATCTTGGGGTTCTGACTGTTCATCTAGCCCAAAGAAAATCTTCAGGGGACGCTTCAGAAAAATTTCCAAGGCAAAGGGTTTCATCATGCGGCGCTGAAAGCTCTGCCATGAGATAACCCCCAGTAGTTGCGATCGATTAACAACAATTACCCCTGGTAAAGTTGGCTGCTGTTCAAAGTGAGCAGCCACAACCTCACCAAGAGTGTCTGAATCAACTTTACATTCGTGCAGTGGTAGATCCGCTAGGGTAGAGCTAGGCGTGAGATTGTCGGGTATATTCATTGCTCTATCGCGATGGCATTGTACAAGTGTTACCGGTGCACAGCTCTTAAACCGTGCAGTGTAGCCAACCCCGTTTGACAACGAGCTAATCCATCGGTGCTGTCACCAACGACAGCCAGATAACAAATGAAACAAGCGGGCAACCTTAAACAATGCAGAAATTGTACTGAAAAATTAACTCATATTCGTTATGGGAAGATTAAGGTGCATCGTGATAGAAACTGTGGAAAGATGATGATGATCTTCTGTCCATAGCATCTCATGTTTTCAGTTACTAACGAGTCTCGCCAGTACGAGACCTATATTCTCAGCGACCAGGCTGCCCAATCGGTAATTGAAGTTGTGCCCGAACGCGGCGGCATTGTCACCCGCTGGCAAGTTCAAAATCACACGATTTTCTACATGGACGAAGAGCGGTTTACCCATCCAGAACTGACGGTGCGTGGTGGTATTCCAATTCTGTTTCCCATCTGTGGTAATTTGCCCAACGATACCTACACCTATGGCTCTGCAAGCTATACCCTAAAGCAGCATGGGTTCGCCCGCAACTTACCTTGGCAGGTTATACGCCAACATAATGACTCTGCGGCGAGCTTAACAGTATCTCTTGCTAGCACAGCCGAAACTCTAGCCAGTTACCCCTTCGAGTTTCTAGTGGAATTTACCTACGAGTTGCAAGGCACCACATTAACCATCAACCAGCGATACACCAACTGCTCCTCCAGCCCTATGCCCTTTTCTGCTGGCTTGCATCCCTACTTTTGGGTAGGCGATAAAACTGGCCTGCAAGTCAATCTGCCAGCAACCCAGTTTTATGATCAAGCTAGCAAAACCCAGGGGGAATTTACGGGCACATTTGATTTTGACCAGCCAGAAATTGACGCTGCCTTTCGACCATTGACAGGCTCATCGGCCACAGTTACTGATTTGGCACGCCAACTTACCTTGACGCTGACTTGGGCTGAACACTTTACCACGTTGGTGTTTTGGACTGTAAAGGGCAAGGATTTCTATTGTCTAGAACCTTGGACAGCTCCCCGCAATGCAATGGTTACTGGCGATGACTTGCTGCATTTACCTGCTGGCGAGTCGCTAGACACCAGTGTGCGTCTGACTGTGACCCTAGGGGTGCAGTAGAGGCTGAACCAGAGCTAACGCTACTTGCTGGCACTGTTAAACGATGGGGGCTTGGCTTGCTTACAGTACCGATCGGCCACAATGGTAGATGTGAACTTGGCCCCTGCCTGGCGATCACGCGGAATTACTACATTGACTTTTTTGCACACAGGCTGAAAGTCAGAGCCGGCATAGCGATAGCCCCAAACGTAGGTTTCAGTCTCACTGAGTGGACGGTTAACGGTGCTGCATCCTGCTAGGGTCAATGAGATGACAGCCAAGATTGCAGCCATGAATCCGAAGAGTCTCCCCATTGTTGATCTCCCAGTTGGTCTCTAGTTAAGTTTTGGTTTCCCAATCGCGAGCGCTTAGCTAGTAACAGTGATCACTCAAACTTTACGGCTCAACCCCAAGTAGGACATTAGCACGATGCTAATTTGCCTGTTACTACAGGTAATTAACGGCTTCCTGAGCATCATCCCTGTAAAGAATACCCTTGATCGCTAGATTAATTTCAGTTTATGGAATGGCTGGGAGAGCACTACTCCAAGCGCTAGTAGAGTTAACAAGTGTGCCCTATTATAGCCAAACAATCGCGATCGTTACGTCCTAGAAATCTCGGAGATTACTCTACACAGCACCGTTCTACGTATGATGAGCCTTTGGACAAAAACTAGCGGAACTTGGATTAATGTTGCCACTGTACTGAGTGGAACGGCCCTAGGGTTGGTGTTGCAGCAACAGTTAATGCCTAGCTTGCATCAGATCATCACCCAGGGAATCGGGTTGGTTACCCTTGTTGTAGGCATGACCATGGCCCTAGATCTCACTAGAGCAACCATCGGTCACGTTGATGGGGTTGTGTTAGCGCTTGTTTGCTTAGTGCTAGGCGGCACCTTAGGAGAGTTGGTCAAGCTTGACGATCGCTTGCACACCGTTGGCAACTGGCTGCAACAGCGCATGGGTAAGAGCAATCATCAGTTTACAGAGGGGTTCATAACCGCTAGTCTACTGTTTTGTGTTGGCCCACTTACTCTGATTGGTAGCTTGAACAACGGCTTAACTGGTGACAACCGCCTACTGGTGCTGAAGGCGATTATGGATGGCATCAGTGCTATGACTCTGGCCAGTAGCTTCGGGATTAGCGTTGGTTATTCAACAGTTGTAATTCTGCTCTATCAGGGCGGAATATCGCTAGCCGCTGGCAGTTTAGCTAGGGTTTTACCCAATCCAGAAACGGCTCCCAGTATTATGCTGATTACAGGCATTGGTGGTGTGATCATCCTAGGGTTGGGTTTGAATCTGTTGAAAGTAGCACAAATTCGCATCGCATCCTTCCTGCCTGCATTTCTTCTTGCTCCGGTGCTGTGCTGGCTAGCAGACTTAATTAGCTAGCACAATTGGCCAGTAGCTAACATAATCGGCTCAACACACTTCGAGGTTGGCGATCGTTAGCACTTCTAATCATAAGGATTACTAAATTCCACTGGTTGTTCGCCGAATTTGACCTGCGATCATCCCCCCTTATCGGCACCTATCATATAGAATCATAGACAGCAATAGCAGCATACTACAGGCACTCCTATGACGCTTCTGGAAACAAAGACTGAACCCATGGTTATCAACATGGGGCCGCACCATCCCTCCATGCATGGTGTGTTGCGATTAATCGTGACCCTAGATGGTGAAGACGTGGTTGACTGCGAGCCAGTAATTGGCTATCTTCACCGGGGCATGGAAAAGATCGCTGAAAACCGTACTAGTATCATGTACGTTCCCTACGTCAGCCGCTGGGACTATGCCGAGGGCATGTTCAATGAAGCAATTACGGTTAATGCTCCAGAAAAATTG
>JANWZG010000005.1 GCA_025054735.1 Cyanobacteriota bacterium
GGGCATCGGGTTTGAGGCGCACAGCCTGCTGATAAACTTGAATAGCAGCAGTATACTGTTGCAATTGTTGCAGACAAACACCTAGGTTGTAATAGCCCTCAAAAAAATCTGGATCCAGTCGAATGCTATGGAGAAAACAGGCGATCGCGTCATGCCATTCCTCCTGTTCAGCTAGATACACACCCAACTCGTGATAACCCTGCACATCGGGCTGATAACCTAGTAGCTCACAGTAGAGGGCAATGGCCTCATCGTACTCACCACTGGCCAAATACTGTTCGTAGTAGGTGTTCAGCAGGGTAGCGAGAGTTGAATCTTGATCATGGGACTGAATAGAATCCTCGCTTGCCATAGACAGCAGCATGACCTTAGCACTTAGGTAGCCATCATAGGCTCTTGGTATAGTGGCACTGTAAACGTTACAGTGGATCCTAAACCCTCACCCATGCTGTAAAAGTGCACATCACCACCCATTGCTTCCACTAGCTTTTGAGAAATCGCTAACCCCAAGCCAGTGCCACCATATTGGCGAGTGCGAGAGCCATCCACTTGGCTAAAAGACTGGAATAACTTATCCTGTTTCTCCAGCGATACACCAATACCAGTATCTTCTACTCGCACCATAACCATTCCAGGCAGTTCCATTGAGGGGGTTTGTACTTTTTCCCGAATAATCTCAGCACTAATGCGAATACCACCCTCGTGGGTAAACTTAATAGCATTGCCTACTAAGTTCAACATCACCTGCAATAATCGCTGATAGTTGCCGTACA
Source organism: Cyanobacteriota bacterium (assembly GCA_025054735.1). NCBI lineage: Bacteria > Bacillati > Cyanobacteriota > Cyanobacteriota bacterium. Next base: position 774 of record JANWZG010000005.1, read on the forward strand.
ACAAAATGTCATCGTAGGTAGGCGGCTTGATAATTTCAAATTTCAGGTTCTTTTGCTGGGCTTGGATGCGGGTAATGCTATCTACATGATTGAACAACTCAGTGAGTCCTACCGGGCTGACTTCCAGTTGCATTTTGCCTGCTTCAATCTTGGCAATATCTAAGATGTCATTAATCAAATTCAGCAGATGAATTGCAGACTTGTAGGCTTCTTGCAAAAACTCTGCTTGTTCTTCAGGGTCATCAGCCATGCCATCAATCACCAGCTTGAGGAACCCAATCATGCCATTTAGCGGTGTACGCAACTCATGGGAAGTATTGGCTAAAAACTCACTCTTCAACCGTGAGGCTTCCTGAGCTTGTCGTTGGGCATCTTCAATAATCCGATGCTGTTTCACCAAGCTAGTATTCATGCGTTGCAGGTCATCAATTATGGTCTGACGCTGCGCTAGCAACCTAGCGTTGGCAATAGCAGCGCCTATGTCAATAACCAGCTCACGCAAAAACTCTACTTCAATGGGCTGCCAAGGGCGATCGTTGCGCTGCAAGATTACGATACCATTTGGTTGCTGCTGATAATGGGCAGTTGCCACTAGACAGGGCAATGCTTGGCAGTGGGTGTCGGCTGCTGAGGGCATTGATGGCTCGCACCCTAATGGCATTATTACTGGCTGTAATGAGGTGACACTTTGCAGCAAAGCAGGATAATCAGACAGGGCTATTCCCGTTTCTAGGGGTAGTGAAGACTGGTGGTTCAGCTCGCGACTGTAGGTAGCTGCAAGGGTGAGGGGGCTATCACCAGACTCATAGGAATAAACTAGGCAACGATCAATATCTAAGGTGCTTCCTAAAGTGTTAGCTATTTGTTGCCAAACAGTCTCTAATGTCAGTACACAGCGGATTTGCCGACTCGTTTCTAGTAGCAGGCGATAAAACTGAGCAGAATCTGCCATCATACTAGCTGTCACCGTTGTCTCGTGTTGGCGGGTGACACCGTTGGTATCATCGATAGCGGGTTTTCGGAGATCAGTAGGCATTGGTGTCATGGAGGCAATGACAAAAGGCTATGAGCAATACAGACTATGAGCAATGCATTAGACAGCATGTTAGCTGTTTTAAAGCAGTAGCAGGAACTTTGAAGGATAGCAATCACTTGTAGTTTGGAGTAGTCGTGCAACGTCAGTCAAACCCTTGTAGATGGGAATTATTTTGGTGATGGCTAGCTGAACGGAAGCATTAGTCTACGATCGCTGACTACGTACAGTCCCTGCTTAGCATTGTTGGCGATCACACTATTGCTTTGCAGACACTCAATCATTCCACTCACCCCTAGGTGGGACAGGAGGATTTCGCTGAAATGTATGGGTAAGATCATCGTCACGCCTCGACTCACCCTTGAGCCATTGACGCAGCGCAACCTCGATGACCTTGCTAGGATCATTGGTTAAGTGTCGAATCTCATCCAACAATTCAGAGTCAATGTGGATGGATAACTCGGTCTTTTGAGTCGATCGGGTTGACGGGGCAGCATTTTCGTGCATAGCAATCACAGGATAGGTACAGGGAGTAATGACTACCATGGATACACATCAACTTGGTAGCTGCAAAGTGATGCCTCGCTGGCTAAAAGGCATCTGGAACAGGCTAGATGCTACTGCACTAGAAACTTTGACACGACTAGCAAGTATCTAAGCGTACAATACTGACAAGCCTATTGGCCTCTTTACTGCATTGTCAGTGATATGAGTATGCCATAGCAGTGACCTTGCGCATAGCAGACTGGTCAGGAAATTTTGGATATTCGCTGCTCAACTGTAAAAAAGTTGAGAGAAATGCCTTCCCTCAACTTCATAAACGATCGCACTAGTTCTTGGTGAGTTGATAGCCGTATAGCAGAGTGGTTGACCACCAACATCCTGGAATTGCTTCACTATTTAGCGCCGTGACTGGCTATAGTTCTGAGCCACTTGGCTCTGTAGACCATTAATGAGACTATTGATGCCTCTGGACTAAACCTGTTAACTTCTGCAGTAGTCGTTGATATCTCTAACTAAGTTACTTTCTTGGCCAGTTGCTTGCTGCAATTCTTGCAGTGCCTTTTGACCAGCGTCTCGATCGCGCCTCTTAGCGGCTTCAACCAATGCTCGACTAGCTTTCCCTGTATCTCGATACATCTTGACAAACCTGGCCTGGAAATCTTGTAACTTCTTGTCAGAAATTTTGACCGCTTCTAGCTCAGTAGCATAACCATCTAAGCTATCAGCAGCTTTGTTGAGATCATCCAGTCGATTGCTAGATGATTTGCCCAGTTGCTGTGCTTCGGTAGCAGCTTTGTTAACCACTTCACTCAATTTGTTGCATTGAGCAACTTTGCTGGGGCCACAGCTTGCTACCAATAGTCCGATAGCAACGCTAGATAGGGCAATGCCAGACCAATGGGAAAAGCGCATGTACTTATCTCCTGTGAGATGACTATTCGGGCATCAATCCTACCATGCCTATAATTGCTTGCCTAAAGCTCGCTAAGCTGCCAAAGAAAGGGGACCAGGCAACAATTGTCATTAGATATCGGCTTGGAGTGGTCTGCTGCAAGGCTAACCTGACGAGAGCTATATCCGTAGGTGTCTACTTCAAGTCCATAAAGATTTAACAATTGATTGGCTAAGCGTGGTAAAGGATTAAGCCGAATTGACCAGATCCCGCGGGTTATACTCATGGATTCATAGGCTAAAATCACAGCCGTAGTCTGTTTCTCTGAACAATCAGTTTATTAATTACACGGTTGTAGGCTCATGAATCTCATCGCGGTATGGCTCAGGGGTAAGGCTCTGGCAAAGATGATTATATTGACTGGGATAGTGACTGTGATGCCGATGGCCAGACCAGCAGGAGCAATTACCCAAGCCACAGCAGAGGCCCGCGATCGTCAGTACCAGCAACAGGCTCGTCAGATTTATCCAGGTAACTATGATTTACGCCTTAATCCGTTAGTTGATGCCAAGGAAAGCCATTGGCGAAATATTCTTTGGACAACAGCCCTGTTGGAACCGCAGGAACCCTATGTGATTCAGGCCATTGAGCAAATTCTTGAACTGAGTACACGGCGTGGGCTGTCGTCTGCTCAAAAGCGAATCCTCAAGACGGGGATGCAAGTTGGTACCCAACTGTACACGGGTAATCCTGTAGCATATAACACGATCGGGCAATGGATGCTACGGGCAGCCCAAAGTAGTCCAGATCCCCAATTTGCGGCTATGGGTTTGTCTGCTTTAGCGCAGGCAGGAGTTGACCCCCAGCAGTTGCTTTCCATTAGTCGTCAGTTACAGCAACGATTTCCCAACTGGCAAAACAATGTGTTTCTGTACACAACGATTCAAGATATTGCTCTACGCCAAGCTCCTACGCCGATGCCGCCCTTGCAGGATTTGCTGAGCTGGCAGGTTGCGCCTAATCAACTTCACCTGTATGTATTATGTCGTCCCAACCGCTGGGTGTTGTGTCAAGCGATACTGAAGGATAAGCAGGGTAAGCTTGTGCAGCAGTCGGATGGACAGGTCTGGTCGGTGCCGTTGTTGTTGCGATCGCTGCATGGGCTAAGTTGGAACTTTGAACGCGGACAGACCCCCCAAGGTATTTATCGCATGGAAGGGGTAGTGCCTCAGCCTGACCTAGAGTACTTCCGCGCCTATGGGCAGTTTGACTTGGTTAAGCTGTTCGTGCCCTATGAACCAGGTGTTAAATCATTCTTGCCTGGTCGTCGGGGTGGTTTTACAGGTGGGTTGAGTACATACCGATCGCTCTTGCCACCCTCTTGGCGCAACTATTATCCCATTCAGCAAAGCTATTGGGCAGGCAAGGCAGGGCGGGGCCTGTTTCGGATCCACGGTACGGGTGATGCTCCTACCTTATTTGCCAACAACCAGCGGTATCCTCAAACGGCGGCTTGGAACCCTACCATTGGTTGCCTCTCTGCCCTAGAGCTTTATGACGAGTCAGGACGACTGCAGCGGGCTGATATGCCCAAGATTTTGGCCGAGCTGCGTCAGTTGGGTGGGCCTAACTTCACAGGCTATGTGATTGTCGTAGATGTTCCAGGTGACGACAGTCAGCCAATTTCCCTTGAGAACATTAGCACTAAGGCTAGCCTTTAGATTCAATCAAGACCATAACTTGTAGGTTCGTCAGTCCTTTGACTGCTTGAGTCTCGTTTAAACGGATCCTGACTTCCACGACACGAGTATCAGTGTCTGCTGCTGGATCAGTATTGAGCACGTCATTTTTGCGAATTTGCTTGCCAATCCGATCGACAACGCCGGTTACGGTGCCCGCAAAGGCAGGGCTGGTAATGGTAGCTGGTTGTCCCAACCGAACCCGCCCAATATCTGTTTCATAAACCTCGGCAACAGCATACATCAGGTTGGTATTTCCTAGCTCTAGAATGCCGTCATTGCCTACAACCTCACCAGGATCGGTGTGAATTTTCAACACTTCCCCGCTAATGGGTGCACGCACTACGGATGTATCAAATTCAGCTTGAACCCGCTGTAAATTGGCGATTGCTACCCCAACTGCTGCTTCAGCTTGCTGAATATCCGTTGGACGCACCTCAGCAATGCGATTTAGAGTCGCCCTTGCTTCGGTCAGCGCAGCCGGGGTTGTTCTGCGAATGCGTGTCAGGGTGGCTTGGGCTTCTTGCAGGCTCTGACGAGCAGTATCTAGCGCTAACCGTTTGCTATCGCGCTGCGATGCTGATGTTGCTCCAGTTTCGTAGAGCATTTGAAATCGCTGATACTCTAGGTCAGCGTTTTGTACCTCAGCCGTCAGGCGAGCAACCGTTGCTTCTTGAGCGTTGATCTCTCCTTGATATTGAGCCTCAAGGCGATTAATGGTAGCCCGTTGGGCATCGATTTCCCCCTGCTTTGCCCCAGCTTGCACTTGAGCAAGCCGTGCTTCTGCTTCCCTCACCTCGGCCTCTGCTTGCACGAGTTGGGCCTGGAGACGATCGCGGTTATCCATCACTGCTAGCACTTGCCCAGCCTGTACCTGCTCACCCTCTTTTACCAAGAGACGCTCTACCCTAGAGCTACCCAGGGCAGAAGGAGCAGCTACCTTGACAACACCGTCCCCTGGTTCTATGCGTCCCAAGGCTGAGATAGATTTGTTGGCATCATGGGCAGCAGTACTGGCGACAGTTAGCTCTGGTAGTTTCGACTTGGAAGCATTGAGCCTCACAACAGCGACCAAGGTTAACCAGACAACACAAACTGCTCCCACGAGCGTCACGACGATCGGCACTGTCCCGAATGACTTCATCGATGTTTACTTTTTACTTGGTGCAAACTGTCAGTTCTATTAGTTGGTGCTTTGGTAGTTGGTGCTTTGGTAGTTGGTGAAAACCGGCGATTTGGAGTTGTCCTAAAGGTAACATTGGTGCCATCCTGAGCTTGTTCTAAGACCAGTAATGGAGTTGGTTTAGCCTTTTGATCCCACTGGAGTTGAGCAATTCGTCCCTGGATAGTTGGCTGCCAACTGTCGTTTTCATCAGACGGGCTAAGATACTTTTCGATGCATTCAATAATTTGGCGGACGGTCTCAGATGTGGGCTGGGTGGGTAACTTCGTTAGCTTAACTTGAATACGGAATAGAACCCGCTTCGTGCCCCTAGGCATATCACCAGGTTCATACTCCACATCAAATATCTCATCGACCAATCGCCCTGTGCTGGCAATTCCTACCTGTACGTCGCCCGCATGGTTAGGCCGCAAGGCGATCGAGATCCGCTCCTTAACCTTAATCTTGATTTGGTTAACAATTACATAATTGAAGCGCTCCTCCGACATGCGCATACGCAAGTAGTCTAGGTTAAACTCCCGTGAGTGAACCAGGTCAGGATTCGTCTCCATCTTGGTGATGGTCTCAGCAGCTAGCTTTAGCTTCTTCTGGAGTTCCTGATTTTTAACCGTTTCAAACTTCAGCTTGCGTTGAAACTCTGTTGTCTTTATCTTTAGGAACACAGCTAGCCCAATCACAAGCAGCAGCAAAACTCCAGATGTTCCCATCCAAATCGTACTCGCCAGGGAGTTAGTCTCTGGCTGGGGCCTAGGGGTTGCTTTGGGAACACTAGGGGCCTGGGCTATGAAAAGGCGCGTCGGGACGGTGGGTGTAAACATTGCTAGGTAGACGGGTAGATTGGTAAGGGCCAGCGCTAGAAACTGTCGTAGCGTTCAGTCTTATCTAACCTTAAGTTACCCATTGCTGGTCGCTGACAACCAACCGGTCTTGGTAACTCTCAAGGAACTATTGTTAGCAACGAATGTTTCGGATGAGGAAACACTAGCCAGTTGAGCTAACGTCAACCTGATGGCAAGCCTACAAACTCCAGGCCAGACAGCTATTTGCTCAAGGGTTGCACAGTGATAACCCCATCTCTTCCATACTACCACTCGGATGAAGTTGCTGGCGTTGCAGGCTAGCGGAGGCTGAGAATTGATTCTAGGCTTGCCTAATCCTTGCCTAGTCAATGTAACCAACGGGCACGATAACCACGTGCATCAATATGACAGAGATAGGGAAATTTTCTGTAGCGACCGAGACCACCAGGCCACCATGCGTCAAGGAACCAATAAATCTGATTGCCAGTTAACCCATCACAATAGAAGTCGATCGCATCGCCAACAATATGCCGACTATTAAACACACCGCCAACCCTGGCGTTGACAGCGGGTGGGCGATACCAACTAGTAACGTGAAAGGGACGACCGATACGATCGCGGGCTTGTTGAGCCAGTTGTGCAATCCGAATAATAGCGTCAACCGTGACTTGATCTGGTGGTATGCGACTACCGCCAGCAGTGGCTTCTGCCCAAGTAAAACTGCCACCTGGTACGATTGAGGCATGGGGTTGAATATTCGTAGGAGTCCAGCGGGCGGGGCGACGAGGTGTGATCAGCAGAGATGGCCTAGGAGGAGCATCTTGGCTATCACGGCGGGCTTGCTCCATCCGTTTCAAATCCTCTACTAACGACTCTACTGTCTTTTTCTGGTCAGGCAAATCTCGCCAGAGTTGCGCCAGACGTAGTAACGCCTCTCGTTGCTGCTCAGTCTCTTTGTATTCCCCTGGCAACCGCCGCACAAACTGGAGCAGTGCTCGATCAAGTTGTGCTCCAGCTTCGGCAATGTCAGCAGGATTGGGAGTGCTACTAGCCAATAACCCTGGATTAATCCCCAGTTCCAGCAGTGCAGTTGGTCGTGAGTCTAATTGTCGCCACAGCCGAAAGCCCTCTACTAAGGCATTGCGCTGGAGTCCTTTACCCTGATATGCCTGGGGGATGCGCTCCACCAGTGCTATCAAGGCTGGATCCAGAAAGCTGAAGTCTGGTTGGGGAGAGGTATTATTAGCTAAGGATGCAATTGTAGCTTCCCGAGAATCCTGTTGTCGCCAGAGCTGAGCAAGGCGGAGGAGAGCTTCTCGCTGATGGGGATAGCCCACATAGTTGCGGGGAACTTGCTGGATGAATTGTAACAACGCAGGGTCTAAGTAAGACTCATCCATGGATTCTGACACAACATTAGCTGGCAACTGCATAGTTAAGGCAGAAATCGTAACTTGCCGAGTATCTAACCGTCGCCAAATCCGCAGAGCTTCCAAGAGGGCATCACGCTGGTGGGGCAGACCATGCATATAGTCTGGAATGCGCTCGACAAACCTCATAAGGGCATTGTCCAGGTAGGCTAGGTTGTGGGGCAAGTGTTCGGCTGAAAAGTCGGTGTCAATATCCTGGTAATATGCCTGCTTGAGGGCTACTGGATCACAGGCTTCTAGACGGGCTGAGGTGGCATCTCCAGGAGGGGGAGCATAGCCTCTGGCAATCGCTTCCAACAGGCGATCGCCATAGCGCCCTTGCTCTTGATCCCAAAGCTCACTGCTGCTTACACCCAAGTTAATCAAGTTGTCGGTGATGCTACGAACCGTATTGGCTGCAAATTGTACCTGACCATTAAAGCTGTTAACTTGCTCCAGGGGAATGCGATTCGCCGGCTCTATGCCCAGGCCAGTTTCACCATCAGGTAAGTTAGGCTGACGCTGCACTGCGTACAGAGCTGCCAGAATTGGTTTATGAATTCCTGTTCGCTCTGCTTCCAGCAAATAGATATAGTTGCGTTGATCTGGTGTCAGCTTATCCATCACACTTAGCCATAGGGATTCGAGTCATGCCCCTTTATACCAACAAATGCAGCAGTTAACGTGCTGTTTTTGTGGACAGGGGGGTTAGATTGACACAGTAGCGCGCCCCGATAATTCAGGCCCAACTTCGAGTACGGCTGTTGTCCATACTGTCATCCGTAGATTTATGGAGAATTCCCAGTCTAACTCCGCAGAGTTTCACCATGTTTCTGTGCTAGCAGCGGAGGTAGTGGCGGCACTGAATGTTCGTGCTGGTGGCCATTATTTAGATGCTACCGCTGGTGGTGGTGGCCATAGTGCCTTGATTCTATCAGCAGCCCCTAATGTCCGGGTTACGGCGATCGATCAAGATCCGACTGCGCTAGCAGCAGCCCGCGATCGGCTCCATACCTTTGGCGATCAGGTGCAGTTTTGGCAAGGTAATTTTAGGGACTACGACCCAGGCCCGGTGCGATTTGATGGCATTCTGGCAGATTTAGGGGTGAGTTCTGCTCAGTTGGATACTCCAGAGCGAGGATTCAGTCTGCGGTTGACGGGTAATTTGGATATGCGCATGAACCCAAACCAGGCTCTCAGTGCTGCTGAAATTGTCAACCAGTGGGATGAAACAGAACTGGCAACAATTCTGTTTACCTATGGCGAGGAGCGGCTCTCGCGCCGCATTGCCCGTCGTATTGTTGACCAGCGCCCCTTCCACACTACAACTGAACTAGCAGAGGCCATTGCCCGTTGTGTACCTGCCAGTTACCGCTATGGCAACATTCACCCTGCAACCCGCACCTTTCAGGCCTTGCGTATTGTGGTCAATCAAGAACTCGATGCCCTAGAGGTGTTGCTGCGCCAAGCACCCCACTGGCTAGCACCTCACGGCAGATTGGCGATCATTAGCTTTCATAGTCTTGAAGACCGGTTGGTAAAGCATAGTCTGCGAGGATCACGCTGGTTACGGGTGTTGACTAAGAAACCGATCGTCCCTACCGAACTAGAAATTCGTGCCAATGCCCGATCGCGCTCTGCTAAATTGCGAGTTGCAGAGCGTTTACCAGAGCCAGACAGTGACTAGACCCACCGCCCCGCAACAACACGAACTGTGCCATCGGCTAGAGTTTCCTGGGTTTCCACAGCAAACCCCTGTTGCTGCAAAGTCTTAAGGAGCATTTTATGAGCATAGGTGCGAGTAACCTGCTGCACAAACGTGACGGGATCAATCCCGGCACCCCAAAAATCTGCCACCAGTTCATAGGTCTGGGCACGATACCGGAACCCTAGGTCGTAGCCGTTAGCTTGGCGAATCACATAATCAGCCTTGGTCTGGTTACCCTGATAGCCACGTACCATTGCTTGCTGCTCAACGGCATAGCCCAAAGAGGTCAATGTCTCGTAAAGCACATCGCCATCCGTAATCTGAACCTTGATTGTTGTGAAGTGAGACATGGCTTCGCCTAGTATTGAAGGATTCTGCATCAGCGATCGATGGCGATCGTGACAGTTTTCCTTTGATTATGGCGCATCTCTCAGAATTATGGGCTAGCGATCGCGACTGGATGTTGTCCATAAAATGGCAATGCCGTTGACCAGTGGGGCCGTAAGCCTTGCCGCCAGTCTTCATCAGCCAATGCCAGGATCCCCATAACCGAGGATCCCAAGCAGTCACCAGCCAGAATCTGTTGATGGGGATGCTCCCATTCATCCAAGGTCGTTTGCCATTGACTCTGGGGCATCACGGTATCGGGCAAAACAGCTACCAAACGCTGGCAACCGCAGAAATTATCATCTAGCATGGGTTCAAGCCGGTAAATGCCTGCATACACCTCACCCCGCTGAGCAGGCATAGAAACTGCCAAATCTGTGGCGATCGGTGTGTTGTGACGATGCATCCATGCGATTGCGGCTAGGGTAGATACAGCAAACAGGGGAATAGATAACTGCTGAGCCAAGGTACGGGCTACTACTATACCTATACGGGTGCTGGTGAAACTCCCTGGGCCTTTTGCGACCGCCAACCAGCTCAACTGCTGCCATCGATAGGGATACAAGAATTCTTGAAGACAGCTATGTAAGTAGGTAGACAGTTCCCGCCCTAACGCCCAAACTTGTTGACGGCTATCCCCTGCGATATTGCTCAATGCCAAGCCCAGTTCGCTAGAACTAGTATGTAGTGCCAAGGCATAGCCACAGCTCTGATTTGCAGATGGTTGTTCAGTCATGAGTGGGGTCACACTCCATTACTTAGGCCCACCAGACTTGGGAGAAGGCTTATCACTGCTAGATCGCCGAGGGCGGGGTCTGCCCTGTCTAGATTTACCGTCGTGCTCACGATCGCCGCCTTGATGCTCACCATGAATATCCAAAGAGGCGGTTTGCCCAGCTAATTTAGCAACTGCGTCTAGCACAACCCGAATAGCTTGAATATTGCGTCCACCCCGCCCAAAAACACGCCCACGATCAGAATCGGCAAACGCTACTCGAATCCAAACACGGGGGCGACTCGGTGACGTTTCACAGTCAATCCGCAGGGACTCTGGAGAATCCAAGAATGGCTCAATCAGAAATTTCACTAACCCCTTATAGTCTGGCTGGCAAGGAGAATTAGATGACAGACTAGTTGGCAGGTTTGCTTCAGCATTAGCTGCTGGCGGTACTGAGTTGCTCGAAGACATTCGCCTTTTCCAAGATACGGCGCACAGTATCGGTTGGCTGAGCACCCTGTTGTAATCTGCGGATAATTGCAGGCACCTCTAGCCGTACCTCATCAGTTCTGGGATTGTAGAACCCTACCTCTTCCAGGGGTCGTCCATCCCGCCGAGACGTACTGTGCATAACAACAATTCGATAGCTAACCTCTCGCTTTTTGCCAAGTCGCTTCAGTCTAATTCTAATCATGATAATCTGGCGATCGTGCTTCTACATTCCCTAAAGACAAAATCCAATATTGAGTTCACTATTGTATCACGTGTATTACGTGAATACCTTAATGCTCGTAAAGATTTCAATAGCTATGGCTTAAATCCAGCAATGCGGGCGAAACTCTTAGGATCCAAACTTGCGCCACCAACGAGCACACCATCAATGTCTGGCTGCGCCATGATGACATCAATATTGTCCGGCTTTACCGATCCCCCATACTGAATGGGAACCTCAGTGTAGGTTAGTTGCTTACGGATAAGGCTGATAACCCGATTAGCTTCCGTCGGTTCACAGGTGTCACCTGTGCCAATCGCCCAGATGGGTTCATAGGCAATAATTAGGTTACGTTGGTCAATACCCATCAGATTTTTGCGGAGTTGGCGTAGAATCACAGCTTCTGTTTCCCTAGAATCTCGCTGGAGTTTGGTTTCACCAACACAGAGAATAGGGGTTAGCCCATGGCGTTGAGCTGCCTTCAGACGCAGGTTCACTGTTTCATCCGTTTCTCCAAAATATTGCCGACGTTCGCTGTGTCCTACAATCACATAGCGCACACCTAAGTCAGTCAACATCATGGCTGATATTTCACCTGTATAGGCTCCACTCTCTTCCCAATGAACGTTTTGGGCACCGACCTGTACACGGCTACCGTGAAGGTGCTTTGATAACACGTTCAGCGCTGTGAATGGGGCACAAAGAATTAGTTCCCGCTCCTCGGGGATATCTTCCAACAAGGGCTTTAACCCCTGCACAAACTCCATCGTCTCCGCTTGGAGCTTATACATCTTCCAGTTGCCTGCAATTACAATTCGTCGCACGGTTGTTGTTAAGATTCGCTTAAGTTTTAGGGCAGATACCAGTTTACGGCTTTAGGCGACGTAATGGGTAAAACCCACACATTATTAATTACTGATTGATCACTATTAGTCACTGATTAATCGCTGATATCAGTTTCCCTGGATGGAACGTCTAGGAAGCGTCCTTGGACTGACCTCTAGGGTTAATCAGAGCTGGCGATCGCGGCGACGTAGAAACGGGATCAAAACGTCACTGACTTTTTCGTGCCAATCTTCTTGGGGATAATGCCCTACTTCATCTAACAGGGCCAGTTCTGCATTCGGCACTTGCTGCACAAAGGATTGTGCCAAGGCTACGGGTAACCAGGGATCCTTAACACCCCAGATTACCTGTACAGGAGCTTGCCACCTAGGAAAGCCAGCGGCTATTTCAGTAGTGGCTTGGGCTAGGTTGAGATGCTGCACCGTGGCGAGCAACGATCGGCCCGCCGCTGAACTCTGGAGAAACGGGCGACGATACACATCCAAGTCTTCATCGGCCACCTGATAGGGACTACCCCCTTCTAGAGTGCGATCGACTAACAGGGGATCCTGGGTTAACATGTCACCCACTAAGGGCAGGCCAAGTTGTCGGATCCTCCAAGGAAGCTGAGCAGCAGGGGACAGGGGGGTGTTCAAGATGGCAAGACGTTCAATCTGGTCGGGATGACGCAGGGCATATTGTAAGCCTACAGATCCCAAAAAACCCTGCACTACTAATGACACACGGGTCAGGTCTAAGGCTTGGAGGAAATCTGCCAGTGCTTGGACAAAAGCGTCGGGTGTGTAGGCAAACTCACGGCGATCGGGCTTGGCTGAGAAGCCACTACCAATCCAGTCGGGGGCGATCGCCTGAAAACCATAATCGGCCAAACTAGAGAGCACCCCTCGCCAGCTATAGCTCTGGGCTGGAATCCCATGGAGCAAGACCACGGGTGGTTTGTCCACGGGGCTATTGGGAATTCCTTGGCGATAGAACCATCGTAGAGCGCCAACGTCACAGTGACATTCGGTAACAGACATAGTGTATCTCAGTTAACCAATCGTGGTTTGAGCTTACCGCCAGAGCGGATCATTCGGCAAGCTCATCCAAGCAGGGCTGGAGATGTTCCCTTATCTTGGGTCTGTGTAGGTTGTGATGGAGTTAGGAGACAGAGCGGAACCTTGAGGGGGCAATATGCGTCGAAAGGCTCGACCTATTCTGCTCTGAGTTTGAACGGGATCATTACTATGCTGACATTTCTGCGCTCGATCGTTCTGACGCTGATTCTTGCAGGTATAACCACACCAGTGGTTGCCCAGATGGAGACAGATCGCCCGGCGAGTTCTAGGGATGCGCAAAGGGTTACTACTCCCATAGAAGTGCCTGCTGCGAAGGCTGAATTGACTCGCTTAGAGCGGCGACTAGCGCAAGCAGCCTGTCGAGCACTGCGATCGGAAGTGCTGGCCGATGCCCTAGTGGCCCAGTTAGCAAAATCTCTAGCAAATCGGGGTGTGCAGGGTGATGTCCTCGCAGTTACTACAACATTTGTCGATGAAGCACTGGCGATTGGCACTGACGAGCTGTGTCTAGTCCGCTAGGGCCGCCGCTTTAGGATCACCATACGGTCACCGACTACTGGACTGCGGGCGATCGTGCACCCTTGGTCATCTACTAGGTCGAGATGATTGATGTTCAGTGCCATCACCTGATGGTAGAGGTTGGCCGCTGCATCATCCTGCTGGTCTGGATTCAGACTATACCATTCATGACTGATGTGCACTGTTAACCGACTTCTAGGATAGTCAGGCGTAATCCCCTGCACCAAGCTGGGGCCGTAGGGGTCTAGGGCAGCCGTTAGTTGGCCTTGGAGTTGTTGCTCTAGAGACATTGCTGGCACAACGGCAATCCATGGCTCTTCCGAGTCTGAGAGGGTTGACCCTGGCGCTTGAGCAGCGTCTAGACTAGGTGCCTTGGCAATCGCAGCGGGTGGCGAGAGGGGCACTAGGGTGGTTGAAGAGTTAGACAGCGGTGAGCTTGGTGGCTGTGAGCTTGGTAATGGTGAGTTCGATGGGGATGGTGAGTTTGGGGGCGAGGGCAATGCTGGGGATGGATTCGTTGGCTCAGGTGAGGAAGTTACCGCTGGGGCAGGGGGAACCTGTAGCGGAGTTGCAGGTACAGGGGACGGTGCTAGTGTTGGGCTGTCTAGGATGCTTGAGTCCCCAGGGGAGCTAGTGTCGGGGGGCTGACTAGTCAACAGTAGCATGATGCCGATGGTCAGCACTATGCCACCTGCGACCATGCTCAATCGGCTGCGATCGCGTAACCAGCGATTTGGGATCCAGGCAAGCAAGCGTTGTTGGCTCCATTGCCAACAGCTTATCACCCAAACCTTAAAGGCTGGAGCTAGGGGCAAGATTGCCTCAGGACTGGAGGACAAATCAGGGGGGGCAACCCGGTCAGTGAACTGCTGCAACCGCTGAACCACGTATCGTAACCAACTGGCTAGTTGATGGCGTGCTGCGAGAATGAGTTGATGCCAAGTTTCAGCCACACTGCTAGGGGAGGAAGTGACTGGTGATTTAGGGGTCGTAGGGTGAGGCTCTTCCATAGGTGCAAGCCGCAAACAGCCATCATGTCGGCAGAATTTTTGGTCAGCTTACCACTAGATATGGTATTGTTTAAGTCTCGAATTGCTAGGCATACTCTACATCTAGGGGTCAAGCTCTATGAATGTATGGACGAATTGGTCACCTAAGATGGCACCGATTAACCTGTGGGTTGTCGATGCCTACAGTATATCGTCATTGCCGTCACTGGTTAGATTCATCAAGGTGGCGTGGTTGTGCCTGCAAAGTACACGCTATAGTGTTAACTATGTTTACTGGCTGCACGCATAGTGAACATAAGCAATAAGCATGTACTATACTAACTACTAGATTCGTTGTTACTGGCTATGCTTCAGGAACTTGCCCCTACACCTATCACGGATCGGTTGCCACCCCAAAATATTGATGCTGAAGAGGCTATCCTGGGCGGAATTTTGCTAGATCCTGATGCGATCGGGCGAGTGACGGATATTCTTCGTCCCGAAGCCTTTTACCTCAGCGCCCATCAGGACATCTATCGGGCTGCCCTAGAGTTGCACAACCAGGGGAAGCCTACAGACTTGATGAGTGTGGCGAGTTGGCTGAAGGATCACAACCTCCTAGACAAAGTGGGTGGTCAAGCACGCTTGGTGCAACTAGTCGATCGCACCATCAGCGCGGTCAATATTGACCAATATGCCCAATTGGTAGTGGATAAGTACGCTCGTCGGCGGCTGATAGCTATCGGTAGTGAGGTTGCCCAATTAGCCTACGACACTACAACCCCCTTGGAAACCCTCCTAGATCAGGCTGAGCAGAAAATATTTAGCATCACTCAGGATCGCCCTACCCGTGGGTTAACGGCCACGGCCGATATTCTGACAGATACCTTCTCTGAGATTGAAACCAATAGCTTGGGGCTAGCGTTACCAGGGATTGCCTGCAACTTTTATGACCTAGATGCCATGACTCAGGGGTTCCAGCGATCAGATTTGATCATTATTGCTGGCAGGCCATCCATGGGCAAAACGGCATTGTCTGTCAGCATTGCTCGTAACATTGCCTACTTTCACAAGCTACCCGTTGCCATCTTTAGTTTAGAGATGTCCCGTGAGCAATTGGTCTATCGTCTGCTGTCGAGTGAAGTGCGCCTAGGCCGAGGGGATGGCATTGAGAGTGGGCGGCTGCGAGCTGGACGAATCAATCAGCACGAGTGGGAGCCACTGGGTAAGGCCTTCAGTAACCTGTCCCAAATGCCAATCTTTATTGACGATACTCCCAACATCAGCGTGACCGAAATGCGCTCTAAGGCGCGGCGGATGCAAGCTGAGCAGGGTAAAGAACTGGGGCTGATTTTGATCGATTACTTGCAACTTATGGAAGGCAGTGGTAGTGACAACCGAGTGCAGGAACTTTCTAAGGTGACGCGGGGGCTAAAGAGTTTAGCACGAGAGTTAAATGTGCCAATTATTGCCCTGTCGCAGCTTAGTCGGGGGGTAGAGTCCCGAACAAACAAACGCCCAATGATGAGTGACTTGAGGGAATCTGGATCAATCGAACAGGATGCTGACCTGATCCTGATGTTGTATCGTGATGAATATTACAACCCAGACACCCCCGATCGGGGCATCACAGAATTAATCATCACCAAACATCGCAATGGCCCCACGGGAACTGTCAAACTGCTATTTGAACCCCAATACAATCGCTTTTTGAACTTAGCAACGCCCACTTGAGAGTTGATTAGATAGGGGCTTATAGGTTGGCTATGGCTGGGGGAGTAGGTAAAACGATTCCAAAAAAGCAGCTATTTCCAACTGATTGAGGTTCTTTTCATCGTAGGTGAGCGCAATAGCTTGATACAAAACCCCCTGGGCATAAACGACCTTGGCCTTGGCGGCGTAGTTACCAGCTTTACGCAGAGTAAACTCTCGGCCTGGGTAACCATCTTGAATAATCGGTGCCCAGGTTTCTACCTCAGCGGCTACAGCTTTAGCCATATTAGCCTGACTGGCGGCTAGGCGACGATCGATCTCCTCTGGAGTGCTCAGGGTGCCAACTGGGCTATGGGATACTGCATAGGCGCGTTGATGCTGGCTATCGTCGTAGACCACTAGCGTTAACACTACCTTTCCTGTATCCAGCTCTAATGTGCTAGTTTCTTTCGTTGGCTTACCCGGAAAACGTACTTGATAGCGGTTGTCGGGTGCAGTGTAGACATACCAGTTAGCATCGATCGCACCCAGGGTAGCAGTATTAGTCTCTGACAGCGGTGAGGTCAAAACAGGTAATGCTGGTGATGTCACTGATGGTATGGCACCTGGAGACTGAGCCGGACGATCGCAGGCTGCCAACAGGCCCACAAGCATCACTGTCACGATTGCCAGCGACTTGGTTACAGTCAATGTCAACCATTTGGGCCAACTCTGAGTTGTGACGATCTGCAAACTTATGACCCCCATAGTGTTGTCATCTATCCCTGAGATAAGCTAAAGAACTAGATAGCAATCAACGTTGAGTTGTCTGGACAACGCATTACCGCTTACCATCCTTGAGTTCCCATGTCAACCCTTGTCATCGTCGAGTCACCCACTAAAGCCAAAACAATCCGCAACTACTTGCCTGAGGGTTATCGGGTTGAGGCATCCATGGGACATGTCCGCGACCTCCCCCAGTCTACCAGTGAGGTGCCCCCCAATATCACCGATAAACGGGTGCGGGAACTAGGGGTTGATGTACAGGCAGACTTTGAACCAATCTACTTGATCCCCAAGGACAAAGCTAAGGTAGTCAAGGCTTTGAAAGAAGCTCTGAAAGATGCTGATGAGTTGATTTTGGCAACAGACGAAGACCGGGAAGGAGAAAGCATTAGCTGGCATTTGCTGCAGGTGCTGAAACCCAAAGTGCCAACGCGCCGCATGGTATTTCACGAAATCACCGAAGAGGCTATTCAGCAAGCCATTCAAAATTGTCGAGATGTGGACGAGCGTTTGGTGCGCGCCCAGGAAACTCGTCGCATTCTCGATCGCCTCGTGGGTTACACTCTCTCACCCCTGATATGGAAGAAGATTGCCTATGGTCTTTCTGCAGGACGGGTGCAGTCGGTATCTGTGCGGCTGTTAGTGCAACGAGAGCGAGAGCGCCGTGCTTTTCGGCAAGGTACCTACTGGGACTTGAAAGCTACCCTAGAGGCTCCTTCTACCTCTGACAACCAGGCAGCGAATCGGCTCTTTGAGGCTAAGCTTGTTAGCTTAAATGGTGTCAAAATTGCTACAGGCTCTGACTTTGATGAATCGACTGGGCAAATTGCCAGGGGACGTACTGTCGTTCTGCTGAATGAAGAACAGGCCCGTGAGTTGCAACGCCGCTTACAGGGAGAAACTTGGCGCGTTACAGATATTGAGAGTCGTCCTGCCACGCGCAAGCCCTCACCTCCGTTTACGACCTCCACCTTGCAACAGGAAGCTAACCGTAAGCTGGGGCTGTCAGCGCGAGATACCATGCGTATTGCTCAAAACCTCTATGAGCAAGGTTACATTACCTACATGCGCACGGACTCAGTACACCTCTCGCAGCAGGCGATCGCAGCGGCTCGAAGTTGTGTTGAGCACATGTATGGCCCAGAGTATCTCAGTCCTGAACCTCGCAAATATACGACCAAGAGCAAGGGTGCCCAAGAAGCCCATGAAGCCATTCGTCCTGCTGGCAATACCTTCCGGACACCACAGCAAACAGGACTCTCTGGACGGGAGTTTCAACTCTACGACCTAATTTGGAAGCGCACTGTGGCAACTCAAATGGCGGAAGCCCGACAAACCCACATCACAGTCCAGATTCAGGCAGGAGATGCTGGGTTTCGAGCCACAGGCAAGCGTATTGACTTTCCAGGTTTTTTCCGAGCCTATGTGGAAGGTTCCGATGATCCGGAGGCTGCGATCGAAGACCAAGAGATAATGTTGCCAGTGCTACAAGTAGGGGATATGCCGATTTGCCGCGACTTAGAGGCAATCAGTCACCAGACTCAGCCCCCTGCCCGCTATACGGAAGCATCCCTAGTAAAAACCCTCGAAAGTGAAGGGATTGGTAGGCCCAGCACCTACGCCACCATCATTGGCACGATCGTTGATCGCGGCTACGCCCAACTGCTGAAAAATACCTTGGTTCCTACCTTTACTGCCTTTGCTGTGACCAGTTTGTTGGAAAAGTACTTTCCAGATCTGGTAGACACCAGTTTCACAGCTCGCATGGAGCGCACCTTGGATGACATTTCTACCGGAGAAGCCCAGTGGTTGCCGTACTTAAAGGAGTTTTACCTAGGAGATAACGGCCTCGACCATCAGGTAAAGGTGCGAGAGAGCCAGATTGATCCTATCGAAGCGCGGACGGTCGATCTGGATAATGTCGCAGCAAAGGTGCGAATTGGGCGCTATGGAGCCTATCTAGAGGCTGAGCGAGGTAATGAAACTATCAAGGCCAACATTCCCCCTGACCTCACCCCAGCCGATTTGAATCCGGAACAGGTGGAAGCCCTCCTGCGCCAAAAAACAGAAGGGCCAGACAAGTTAGGACTGCATCCTGACACAGGCGAACCCATTTATGTGTTAACGGGAGCCTATGGCCCCTATGTGCAGCTAGGGGATGCGACCGATGAGCATCCCAAACCCAAGCGGGCATCCTTGCCGAAAGGTGTAACTCCAGCTATGGTTACCCTAGATATGGCAGTGGGCTTGCTGGCATTGCCGCGCACTCTGGGAATTCATCCTGACACGGGCTGTCGCATTCAAGCAAGCTTGGGCCGGTTTGGCCCCTATATAGTTCATGACCAGGGTAAGGATGGCAAGGACTATCGATCGCTCAAGGCTGAGGATGATGTGCTCACGATAACCCTAGAGCGAGCCTTAGAACTGTTAGCAGAACCCAAAGGCAAGCGCGGACGGGCATCTGCAGCTAAGCCCCTGCGAGAATTGGGTGCCCACCCAGAGGATGGTGAACCTGTAAATGTTTTCAATGGCCCCTACGGTCTGTATGTCAAGCATGGAAAGACCAATGCCGGCTTGCCAGAGGGACAAACTGCCGAGACAATAACTCTGGATATGGCATTGGAGTTATTGGCAGCTAAGCAGGCAACAAAAACCTCGCGCCGGAAGACAGCGGCGACCAAAACTGCTGATGCAACCGCGAAAAAAGCAACTGCAAAGACTAGCAAGAAAACCAGCAAACAGACCAGCTCAAAAACAACGGCTGTGTCAGCGACAGATGCTAAGAAGCCAGCAGCTAAAAAGTCTACCTCTACAACCAAGACCGCTGCTAAGAAAGCTGCCTCCTAATCGACATGTCAGTCGAATTGCACAGCGGCTACAGCAGAGGCTGGTGTAGTCTAGGTAACAAAATTGCAACTACGCCGACAAAATCTAACGTCGCAGATGCAGGAACATGCCTCCCTGTGCTGATCCCCTTAGGTTTCCTAATACCAATTCTCCAAAAGCTAGCGACATAGTTCATTGTGATAAGGACTTAAACTGCAAGCTATCCATGGCCTAGAGTAGGATGAGATGAGACAATAGTACTAACTCCTTCACGGATCTTCACAGATTACGCTAGGGCAAACATCGCAGCTTCAATCTGAGCCAGGGCAGTTTCTAAATCATCGTTGACGATTTGGTAATCGAACTCGGAGGCAGCCGCAATTTCATCCTTTGCCCGCTGAAGTCGGCGGGCGATCGCCGCCTCAGAGTCCTGGCCTCGGCTGCGAATCCGTGCTTCTAGTTCATCTAAGGAAGGGGGCAAGATAAACAGCCGCAGCGCATCGGGATAGGTCTGAGCAATTTGACGAGCACCTTCTAGTTCAATTTCTAGGATGACGAATCGGCCTTGGGCGATCGCTGCCTCAACTTGAGCGCGGGGTGTGCCATAGTAATTGCCAGCAAATTCTGCCCATTCTAATAAAGCATCCGTAGCCAGTAGGCGCTCAAACTCTTCCTGGTTGATGAAGAAATAGTCTTGGCCCTCTACTTCACCAGGGCGGGGCGATCGAGTCGTAACCGACACTGATAGCCAAAGTTCTGGATGCCTTGCCATTAGAGACTTTAGCAAGGTGCCTTTGCCTACTCCACTAGGCCCAGTCAATACAATCAATCGCCCGTTGGTCATGGTTATCGCCGCTCTGCTTAGGGGATCACTAGGTTAACCCTCGGTGATTTTACCCCTGTATTCACTATTGTGCTGCATTGTGCTTCTAGGTCGTTATTTATGAACAATGCTAATCTAAGGTATTGCTTATACCATTCCTATGGTTCCGTTGCGTGCACTTGGTTGCGAGAGTTGTCTTGTGGTGATCCTGATCACTGCTGGGTATGCTACAGTGCCGGCGATCGCATCTCCCCCTGCTTTCCCCAACTCTCCGTCACTTGCCCAGATCGCTAATCGTACCAGTAATGCCCTTGTTGTCAGCCTAGCAGCATCCGTTTCTCTGAGAGCAGTAGGCGATCGCAGTCAACAGGCTACTGTGTCTAGTGTTGCTGCATCACAACTATCACCAGCGGCTCTGCTACAGACCGCTTCACCAACCCAAGCTCCTCCCTTTGCCCCCTCGACAACTCCCCGTTCAACCGTAACCGATCGTGATTTGGCCTGTTCTGCATCCCCAGTCTCCTCACTATCCCCCTCAGAGACTACAGTGATGAGGATTGGGGTTCGGTTTTTGGATGGTGCTGGCAGCGTCACTGATGCCAACGGCAACCTCCGCTTAGGGAGAACACCTGTAGACTACATTTGTCGCAATCTGCGAGTGTCTGTAGGAGAACCATTTCGCGACGATCAGGCACGACAAGATTTGCGTCATCTCTACGCCTTGGGAATTTTTAGCTACGTAGATTTTGTTACTGAAGCTAACCCTGACGGTGGTGTGCATTTGTTGTATCGCCTGCAAGAAGGAGCAACCAACAGTTTTAGCCTAGCGGGTGGTGCTGATGAGGTGTCTGGATATTATGGTGGAGTCAGCTATCGTCAACAACTAGGTATTGCTAGCCAAATAGAAGTTGGTGGACAATATGGGACAAGGGGCCACCTGCAACTCAGCGGCAGTTTTTTTACACCGCCTCTGGGGGATGGCACCCTAGGTTACCGAGTCTATGGCTTCAATCGCTACACCCTTTCCAGTGTATTTGACGAGCAGATTCCCTTGGCCAACGGGGATGCAGTGCGGATTAATCGCCTGAGTGCTGGCGCTAGCCTGTTACACTGGTTTGGTGATTGGCAGGGAGAAATTGGCATCGCCTTCAATGCCATCAGTACTCGTGACGGCTCTAATCGCATTTTTGCTACCGATGCTCTAGGTAACCCCCTGTCCTTTAGTGGCACTGGCTTAGATGACTTGCTGACGGTTCAGGCAAAGGTGACGATCGACCAACGGGATAATCCTAGCAATCCAGTTTACGGTGGTATTCTCACCCTCAGCAGCGAGCAGTCTATTCCGTTGGCACGGGGTAACATGTTGGGTAATCGGCTATTGGCGAATTATGTCTACTATTGGGCGCTGAGTGATCCGCGTCCTGATCGGTTGCAGGCAACCTTAGCCTTTAAAGTGCAAGCAGGAACAGTAGTTGGTGATTTGCCCCCCTATCTGGCGTTTGTGGCCGGTGGCCCTGAGTCAGTCCGG